>JANMDL010000636.1:0-18271 GCA_031376295.1 Chitinophagales bacterium | reverse complement strand
CCTCATTTTTTCCCAGGCCAGTTGTTTTTCCAACAAAGCAATTCTTTGTTCCGCATCAGTGATGGCAACTTGTTTTTGTTTAGAATTTTTACCTTGTTTCATTTGCTGAAGGTCGTAAGAATTTTGTCGTTTGCTGCGGGGTAAATCATTAATACCCTGGTGAACGAGCACCCATGTGTTGATGGTAGAACGGCTTACACCGTACTTGTTGGCGAGCTGCCGGTAAGTGAATCCTTGTGTCAGGTATTCCTGAACGGCTTGTTTTTTAATGTCCATAAGTTTACTTTTTTGTGTAAACCTATTTCAGGACGAGACAATAAAATGTTCATTGCTTCAACGTCCAGCCAGCCTTGCAGCAAACCCAATGTTGGTAGCAGTTTTTCGTCCCTCCGAAACTAAAAACTACCATAATTTCCACCAAGGTTTTGCCTGTATTTCTTTACTGTCTCGTTCGCTAATTGTCTTGAGCATTTCTTTTATTCGTCTTTCTGCTTCTGTCTTTGTGATACCATTATAATAGTCATGAACAAATGGATGGTCAAAGTTTTCGTGTGGTACAATGTCAGGTCGACTATTTCCTGTCCTTGTAAAAACTGTTGTCGGAATACTGTCTCCACTGAAGTCATAGTCGGGTAAGTCATTGCTTAACCAACCAAAATATTTTGCTTCATGATTTTCATTATTAAAATTGTCCGAATAATCTTGGAAACTTTTGTCACTCAACGAAACCCAAAGTCCATATTCAAGGTCTTCGCAATGGTCAATAATTTTTTGTGTCAAAGTGCAACGAATAAATCTGTCTGTCTGGTCTGAATGTGTAATAACGCAAAAGTCTGTGTCAAGCTTTCCGATATTTTTCTTGTCGTCCACGGATAATGTGTCATAGTTCGTCGGGGATATATAAACTAATGCCGGCCATTCTTCGTGTTCTTTTCCACAACAGCTACAAGTATATTTAATGGTTTCTGTCATTAGTTTTCTCTGTCAAATTTTGGAACGGAATGCGTCTTGATAAAATTGCTACCAACGAACAGGGCTTGCTGCAGGGCTGGAATTCATTGCTTGTCCTGCCCGGAACCGCTGCTGATTAAAGATATAAAAGTACAAGTTAACAAACAAAAGCCCAACAATGAACGTCCAGCCCAGATGAAGCACAACAGCGATAAAATGACCATTGCTCCAACGTCCAGCCAGCCTTGCAGCAAACCCAATGTTATGGGCAGTTATTTTGCGTGCTTTCTGATGAAGTCGCCATATAAGACAGAGTCGCCTTTATATACAGTCCAGTCTTCAACATTTCCTTTAGTCACTTTTACATCGTCGTTGAGTTTAAAATTGATCAGTTTTAAAGGAGCATTATTCAGAGTGGCAAATAATGTATCGCTTTGAACTGACTTAACAATAGACCACATGTTTTCAATATTTTTCTCGTCACTAAATTTTGACTTAATGTAAAACTCAAAACCATTTTTCTGTCTGTGGCTAAATAATTCGAGAAAAAAAGTCAGACTATCCTGTGCTTCTTTTATTGCAAGCTCGTTAGTCTTATCATATGATTCTACAATTTTTGTGTTCTCAACATCCCAATTGCTTGTTTTATTTCCTTCTGACTTTTTGGAATTGCATGAACTAAGGAGAATGATAAGAAATAACGTCAGTGTTGAAAATTTAAGCATAATAATTAATTGAACTTTAAGCTAGTCAGAGTTAATAGATTGATAAGCGTGTTTAAACAATTACTCTTGAAATCGAAGGCTCTTTATAATTGACCATAACGGGCAGGGCTTGCTGCAGGGCTGGAATTCATTGCTAGTCCGCCTTGAACCGCTGATGATTAAAGATATAAAAGTACAAGTTAACAAACAAAAGCCCAAGATTGAACGTCCAGCCCAGATGAAGCACAATAGCGATAAAATGACCATTGCTCCAATGTCAAGCCAGCCTTGCAGCAAACCCAATGTTAGCTGTAGTTTTAGTACAAACCTCTCGCTTTCAAAACTGTTTGTTGTTTGAGTTTAAATAAGTCGTCAATGTAGTTACCATAAATAGCAACTGCTTTGCCACTCCGTATTTCGTAATAAGGTGCTGGATACCATATTTCAATTTGCTCTTTTGTCAGCTTATCAAGAGGAAAAGATACTTCACTTGTAAATTCTATTTTTTCAGGTCTAACAGTTATTTTGTCTTTATAAGGATGGTTATAGTCGCTGCTTGGATAAGGACTTGCCCATTTACCACTCTTAGTTAAATACAATCCAAAGTATTGATACTTTTCATGATAGAGTTTGCCATCACTGATGGAAACAAATAAAAGTACAGTCTTGTATTTTGAAAAACCCGGTTTACCATAATGGTCAAAAGCTACAAACTCAATTGTGTCAGCTTTATAAGTGCCTTGTATTAATTGCAGGATTTTATACTTTGCCATATATCTACTGTCCATGCTTATTGAAAGGTGTCTAACATACTCTGTGTCTTTACCTACAATAATAGTATCTACTGGCTCCTTTTTCTTTTCTTCGGGGGAAAGTTTGACTTCAATTATTTCTCCAACAAAAACAATTAAACTGTCTTTTGAACTTTGTCCAAATAGGGTAGTAATAGAAAGAATTAATGTCAATATGGTCAAAGTCGAAGTCTTCATAAATTACAGCTAACGAGCAGGTATTGCCGATGGTGGGGAATTTAATATTCGTCCGCCCGGAACCGCTGCCTGGCTTTTTGATAAAGTTAAATATTAAGAACTAAAGCTGGGCTTTATTCGTCAAGCCCCGAACCGCAGTACAACAGAATTACCGCTGCTGATTGTTTCAACGTCAAGCCCCACTATTGGCAATACCAATGTTAGCGGTAGTGCTATCTTCTTGCCGTCATTTGTATTGTGTCAACCATTCTTGAATTTTATAAATTGTCAAAATGCCGCCTCTGTCATAATTTGATAAAACAATAACAGTATAGTCACCTGAGTCTGGATATAAACGAACTGCCGTACTTATTCCTAAATCTCCGCCACCGTGTCCTAAAACTCGTTTGCCATTTTCTATTTCTAATTCAAACCCATAACCATAATAAACTTCACTTGCATCGTACTTTCTGAAAAATGTTTTGTTTGTTGTCATTAACTTGTAAGTGTCCGCATTAATCAGTCTGTTTGATTTAAGTGCTTTAGTAAAAAGTAATAAATCATTAAGTGTTGAAAAAACACCACCCTGTGGATTTCCTTTTGCAATATTGTATAGATTTGTATTTCTTCTTTGTCCAATTTCAAATTCAAAGTTGTCATCGCCTAAATCTTTGAAGTTTGTATAACCTGTTGCTCTGTTTGGTATATCAATATCAGTTTCATAAAAATCTGTGCTTGTCATTCCGCAGGGTTTGAAAATATGATTTCTCATATAGTCAAAGTAATTTTCGCCTGAAACTTTTTCAATAATTGCACCCAAAATAATAAACCCAACATTACTATACTGGCACTTCTCACCTGGATTGAATTCAAGAGAATCTTTTTCAAAAAGAGAAAAATAGTCTTTAACTTCTCTTAGTACACCCTTTTTACAAATGTATTCTGTTC
Organism: Chitinophagales bacterium; assembly: GCA_031376295.1. Classification (GTDB taxonomy): domain Bacteria; phylum Bacteroidota; class Bacteroidia; order Chitinophagales; family Chitinophagaceae; genus Ferruginibacter. The sequence continues at coordinate 14,700 of JANMDL010000636.1, read as the reverse complement.
CGTGAATGTCGCCTAAACCGCTTGTATGTGTCAATAAGTGATGGATTGTAACCTGCGATGAAACTTGTTTGTTTGGATAATCATTCAAATATTTTCCAATGCAGTCAGTTAGGGAAAGTTTGCCTTTTTCAATTAGTTGGTTTATAGCAACAGCAGTAAATATTTTACCAATAGATGCAAGATTGTATTTTGTATTGTTATTGTTCAAAACAGAATAACCTTTATTGGCATAGCCATAAGATTTTTGAAAAATAGGGTTGTCATTTTTTGCAATAAGTACACTGCCTGAAAATCCATCCTCACTGGATAAGTGGTTCAGAAACCGGGATGCCTGTTTTGCAAGTTCTACCGGTGAAAGTTGAGAATATTTTACAGGTGGTGGAATTCTTTGGGCTGTATAGTCGGCAATTTTATTAATTAGTGTACTGTCAAGTTTTATTGAAATTCTAAACCATAAACCTGTTAAGTCTGCTTGTGCCAAAACTGTTGTTTGTTTGTCGGAAGAGACTTCAATTTTCTTTACAACATACCGCTTAGCATCCACAAATTTTCTTGCTTGCCTGTCTGCTATGTATTCTGCACCATATCCTTTATCTAAAAGTTCTTTTGTGTAATTCTCATTGAAAAACTTTTGATAATTAATTTGATTTCCACTTTCAAAAATGTCAAGCCATTGATTTAAAAGCAGTCCTGACTTTGTTTGTGGGATTTTGATAGCAGTAGTCTGAGCAATGCAGGTATTAAAGGTCAAGATTGCAAAAAGTAGAGTAATATTTTTATGCATTAAATTATTGTTTTTTATTTTTATGTCATATGTCCCTAGTAAGAACCTTTTGTTCTGCCATTTCGCAAATTAATACCACAATACAAAAATGCTTTCATAGAACAGATAAAATCAGTCCAACCTTGAGTTTGTTGAAGTGCTTTTGAAAGACCTTCTTCGTCAAATTGAAAACTTTTTTCAGTTATTGTTACAGAAGTTGAATTTGAGTCAATAGCGGTAAATACAATGTCAACCTGTGCTTTTATACCACTTGCAGCCCAGTCAAAAGTTATAAGTTCATTGTCTTTTACAGATTTAACAATTACAGGTAGTTGTCCGCCTACATCATCAAAATACCAAGTTATAGTTTCACCCACTTTAACTGGTCCACTTGCTCTTGAAATGAAGAAGTTTGAAAGCTTTTCAGGATTAATGATAGCGTCAAAAACCTCGTTAATTGGCTTTAAAATTTTGTCCTTTACTTTTACGTCTATGTTCACATTTGTTTTTTTTTGTTTGTTAAGTGTCGGTTGTTGCATTACCGCTAACGGGCAGGTATTTGCGAAGGCTGGGGAATAGACTTCCGTCCGACCGGCTACCTGAAGCTAAATTTATAAATAAAAGTTGATGATTTGTACATAGCTAAATTAATAACGTCCTGCCCGATATGAAGCCAAATTGAAAAACAAAAGTTGAAACACGGCTTCCGTCAGCCCAGCTTTTGCAAATACCAATGTTGTACGCCGTTATCCTGTCTAACCACCGTTACCTGTTACAATCGCTTTGCTGTTTCAAAAGAACTTTTTTGTCATACCAAAGTTGATATTTTTTGGGTGCAATTTTATTAATGAACTGAACAACGTTTGCAATGCTTTCATTGTAGTAGTTTGAAACAGTTACATCTTTGGAAAATTTTGCTGATTCAAAGCTAAAAGAAAGTATTAATCCGTCTATAATACAGAAGTTTGTATATGTCGTTTTTAGAGTGTCAGACTCCAAGCTCTGCTCAATATTGTTAAGAGCCATTTTTTCATTCTGTGTCAATGCCCGTTTAAAGTAAACTGAATCCTTTGAATAATTTTTAGCTAAGTAAATAAAATCATACGGCCCTTCCTTTATTATAAGCGAATCTTCGGTAATTGAATAGGTTGTCCTTGAATAACCTGCTTTGTTTATATCTGAAACCCAAAACCTGAATTTGCCAGTATAAGGATGTGATCGTAATGAGTCTTTTATACGATTATTTTCAATTTCCGATATTGAATCTCTTAACATAATTGCTTCGGTTAAGGCGTTAACCATCTCGTTTTTTTCTGCTTCTCTTATGGAATCTACTTTGTCCATATATTCTTGAAATTCATTAAAAGTGAATGATTGTACAGGAGTATTGGTAAGTAAAAATTGTTGTTTTGTATCAGGCTTTTCTGTAATTAAATTAATAGAAGAAGTTATAAAAAATTTGTCTAAGTTTTTTATAACTGAAAGTTCTCCGTTTAAATATTCCTTTTTTGTGCTGATACCACCATAGTTATTAATAATGCTAAGCCCCTTTGTTTTATAGCTAAGCCCTTTGAAATTTAAACTGTCACTAAATGCTTTCAATTCAAAAACTAATTGAACTGAACCGCTAACGTCTCCATTCCCAAGCCAGCCTTCAACATCTGTGCTATTCATTTCCATAAAAAGCAAATTGGAATTCTCTTTTTTGACAACATCCCATTTCATAACCCACGCACCAGGCCAATCCCTTTTAATTTTAAGTCCTGCTTCTTTCACAAAGCAAAATTTTGTCATTGGGATTTTGTAGAAAGTTGTTTTGCCTTCTTTAAAACGTGTCAAACAAGCTGTTGTGTCTTTTGATATTTGTGCAACCGACTTATACGAGATTAAAAGAGTCAGAGCAAAGATTAAAAATAAATATTTTGATTTTATAGTCATTTAGTTTTTTGTGTAGGGTGTCGCACTAATGGCGTACAACGTTCGGGGCTTGCTGCTGTGGGGGAATTGTTGCTGTGTCCGCCCCGGCTGCAAAGCCTGATTAAAGAAACGAATTTTTATTTAAAACGTAAAGCCGATTAGTTAACGGTCAGACCCATAGCCAAAGCTGAATAAGGGAGTAATGCTTGGATTTCCTTCCGTCTGCCCCCATAGCAGCAAACCTAATGTTGGGCGCAGTACTTAATTGAAATGGTAAAAAATTGCTAGAGCGAAAAGCCCATACACAACAAAGCATAAAAGATTATGTACAATGATGATTTTTCTCAGTGATTTATCTGTCGTTTTTCGTAAAATTAAAAATGGGACTCTGGGCATAAATGACCCTGGCATAATACTTACCGTACTTGAATAGTTGCCAAGATCAACGGATTTATTTTCATTTTGCTTTAAGCGACTATATTTTCTATACACAAAGGTTATTACAATATTTATTAAGATTATTAATCCTAGTATTGTTAAATTAAATTGAACTTCCGACATGAAAATCTATTTTAGTAATTAGTTTAATTGTCGCCATTTTAGTTGCACACCGGTATTTTCAATAATCTCCTTGCTCCGTTTTAAGAACACTAAAGCAACTTCATTAGGCTTATACTTCATAACGACTTCAATAATGAGACTTTTACTTTTTGCTGTTGGGTATGATTCGAATATTTCGCCGCTTTCAATGAACATTAAATATGAATTAAGTTTATCCTGAAGCACTAGTAAATGTTCATTTTCTTTATCCCAAGGAAGGTGATCGGAAATTGTAAGCATCACATTTCCATCTGGTGAAGTACTTATCAAATCAACAGTATCTTTTTGGTCAATGCTCATAGATAATTAAGATGTTCGCTAGTATTGCGCCCAACGAGCAGGGCTTGCTGCAGGGCTGGAATAGTTGCTGTGTCCGCCCGGAACCGCTGCTGATTAAAGATATAAAAGTACAGGTTAACAAACAAAAGCCCAAGATTGAATGTCTAGCCCAGATGAAGCACAACAGCGATAAAATGACCATTGCTCCAATGTCCAGCCAGCCTTGCAGCAAACCCAATGTTGTACGCTGCTTTGGACTCAATTGTTTAATAGGCTGTCTATTTTGTTATCTAAAAATAATTTATAGTCGTCTAAGTTACCTCGCATTGTTCTAGGTCCTGAATATTTATAAATTACTTCTCCTTTTGCACTGTAGATTATTGTTGTTGGTAAACCTTGAAAATTAAAGAGATTATATAATTTCCTTACTTCCATAGTGTCTCTTATGCCAGGTATAAAGCTTCCATCGTCCTGACTATAAATTTCATATCCTTTACTTGCACCAATTAGAATTGGCATATCAAAGCTGTCCAACTTTAAATAGCTGATATATTGTTGATATGGATTTGTAGTGTCACGGATCGCATTGAATTGTTTTATTTCTTCTTCAGTATTATAAGCTACTGTTATGAATGAAAATTTCTTGTTGTCTTTGTATTTAGTGTATAGGAAATGAATATTTGAGATTTCAGTTAAGCAGTTATCGCAAAAGGTCGTCCAAAAAAATATAACAGTTACTTTGTTTTTGGCCATGTCTATAAGATTAACTGTATCGCCTTTAAATTGCTTTGTGGTAAACATTGGTACGTCGGATTTTATTTTGGACTTACAGGATGAAAGCCAAAAAGAAAAGACTAGTAGGAAAAGTACAATTGGTTTCATAATCTTCAATAAAGTAGCGTACAACGGGCAGGGCTTGCTTGCAGGGCTGGAATAGTTGCTGTGTCCGCCCGGAACCGCTGCTGATTAAAGATATAAAAGTACAAGTTAAAAAACAAAAGCCCAACAGTGTTTGTCCAGCCCAGATGAAGCACAACAGCGATAAAATGACCATTGCTCCAATGTCCAGCCAGCCTTGCAGCAAACCCAATGTTATGTGCTTTGCGGTTGATGAATGAGCTTCTTTAAATTGTCGAATTCGTATTTGTCTAGAAGTATGTACACTCTTTTATAAGGACTGTCAATTTTTTCAATTTTAAACTCTTTCATTAAAATTTTAGGCGGTACAAAAACTTCAAAAATCATAAATAGGCATCCAAGTCCTGTTGCAGTATCGTCATGAAATGAACTTTCTCCATCTTGTCCGAAGTCAGAACCGAACGAAGAAAGCTTGATGTTATTACCCTTGTTGAAATTCCAAGTCCATTTAATTAGTCCGAAAAAGTAATATTTTGATACTAAAAATGAGTCAACAGAAATAGCGACGTCTTTAACAACGATAATACTTAACGTGATGAGAACAACAGAAACAAAATATCCTATGTTGTCATAATGATAGTTAAAGGCTAAAAAACAACCAGTCCCTAAAATTAAAAACATAAGTCGTAAACTAAAAACTCTTTTCTCAATATTACGTTTGTAAATTATCATAAGGCTGATGTCGCATTGCACATAACGAGCAGGGCTTTATGCAGGTTGGGAATTAGTATTCCGTCTGCCCATAACCGCTGCTGATTGAAAATATGTAGATGAAGTTAAGTACAAAAGCTGATAGTATTTCGTCAGCCGGAACTGAAGCTGGGAATTGCAAATAGCTGATGTTACAATGTCGAGCCCAACTTGCATAAAACCCAATGTTACCTGCTGTTATTTGTCGTCAGTCTGTTCTAAGTATTTTGTCGGCACAGTGTCTGTCAACCAAACGCCATTGGCAGAATAGAAGAACTCAAATTTGTCCTTATACATTTGTTCAGCAAGAACCCTAAATACAAATGTTTTGCCGTGCCTTTGTCCAACTTTTATTGCTGTTTCGATGTCAGCACTTAAATGTACTTGCTGTCTGCTTTGTTTTTCAAGTCCTGTGTCCAAAATAGATTGAACAGATTTTTCGCTTGTTCCGTGATATAAAATAACTGGTGGCTTTTGGCTTGTATAACCTAATTCAATTTCTATTGAATGTCCTTGACTTGCTCTAATTCTGTCAAATGTCTCATTAAAAGCAAATCGCTTCTTTGAATTGGTTTCAACAATGTGCTTTAAAATCTCTTTGTCAAATTTAATTCCATAACTATTTGAATATTTAAGAAGAGTATCAACATCTGCCCAACCATTTTGGTCTAATTCAATGCCAATTGTTTCGGGTTTGTGTCGTAATACCAAGCTTAAAAATTTGCTTATGTATGTTATCTGTTTTTCGCTAATCATTCTCAATTATGTCGCAGTGATACCAATTTACAAAAACCACATTGAATGCTTTGTTTATTTCTAAAATTTCGTTTGTTGATTTTTCATTCCATTGTGAAATGCAAAGTTCAGTTACTGTCTCATTGCTAAGCGTTCCAAAATAAGTTGTGTTCTCTGCCTTGATTGCAAATCCATTTAAAAGAGTTTCCCCATTAATTATTACCTGCCCCGTTGAGATGCATTTCAATAAGGTTTTTAGTTCGTTGAAATTTATTCTCAAATTAGGTGAGCCAATAATTTTTCTAACGTGGCAGTTTTTGAATAAAGTATAGTCGTCGCTTTTTTTGCTATGATTTTCCCAAATATTTTTGATGCCAATAAACTCTTCTTCAATTAGTGGTAAAGTATTTAGATTCAGAAATTCTCTATGCCTATAATCGTCTTCGAGAATTTGAATGTCAAAATCAGTTTGTTTTGTCGTGGCAATTGTCTGTGGAAATTCGTTTGAAATGGTAGGTGTCGTATACCAAATGTCATTAGTGTTTATCTTTTCAGTCTTACGCATTTTAAGCACAAGACTCTTTGTTCTTACAAAATCAATTGAGTTTTCAGGAATTGCCTCTTCTACAGTCCAGTCACTGTCTTCAATGTGCATTGTTGTAGGAACAGAAAATGTTTCTGGCAATTGGTCAACTTTCATTTTAGAAACGCCAATGGTCTGCCCATTGAGATTGTCAATAAACTGAACTTTAATCTTGTCGTCAGTTCCAAATATTTTGTCAAATAGTCCCATTGTCAGTTTTATGTAGGGTGTCGCTCTATAATAGCAGGTAACGGGCAGGGCTTGCTGCAGGGCTGGAATTCATTGCTCGTCCAGCCCGGAACCGCTGCTGATTAAAGATATAAAAGTACAGGTTAACAAACAAAAGCCCGGCAATGTTTGTCCAGCCCAGATGAAGCACAACAGAGATAAAATGCCCATTGCTCCAATGTCCAGCCAGCCTTGCAGCAAACCCAATGTTGTACGCTGTTCTAACGATTTTCTTTTAAAATTAATTCCCAAAGCATCTTCCAAAGATTAACCAATTTAGTACTCTCATTGTATTTGAAATTGAGATTGACAAGATTCGCACCATAACTTTCTTTTAAATCAGATTGCAGTATAGCTTTCTGAAAAACTATGTCATTTGAATATACAGTAATAAAATTCATGGCATTGTGTAACCCGCCATAGTTTACTTCATAAAGCTCGATTTTGTTTACTACAAGTTTTCTAACAAACGGTAAAACATATTCATTCCTTAAAACGCTGTCGTTTGCTTTAATGAATGAAAATACCTGACAATCTTCAACAAGCTTAGCTTTTCCTTTTATCACTCCATTGTCTGTGTAGCCTGTAATTGTAATAATATAAACCTTAGATTTTATCTCCCATAAAATGTATCTACTTATTGGAAAACCAAGAGAGTCAGGAAAGCCTCCTTCTATATTTCTTGCTACAGTTATAATGTTTTTAATATTGTTTTTCTGTAAGCTATCTACAAATTTGTCAACCGTAAAGTCTACTTCGGATTTGACCATATTTAGGGACTCCGGATTTTGTGCATCTGATACACCTGGTAGTAAACACAGAAATAATAATATGTAAGCTTTCATTTTTATAATTAAGTTTTCTGGATAGCGTACAACGGCCACGGCTTTGTGCAGGTGGGGGATTTTATAACTGTCCGCCCGGTACTGAAGCACAAAAGCGTTACCGCTGATGAAGATAACAAATAAAAGACCAATAGAATTACGTCCGCCGGATATGAAGATGATAGCGATAAAATGCCGATGATCACAACGTCATGCCCCACTTGCACAAAACCGCCTGTTGTATGCAGCCCGTAAGAAGCTTTAACCAGCTTACTGATTGCTATTGCTTAGGGTGGTTGCCAAGAAGCGTGGGGCAAATGAAGCTGTTGGGGCTGGTTGGCTTCTGTTCCGATGGTTTGTGCGCCAGCCCCAAGTGCTTTATTTGCAGCTTGGCCAAGTTAGCTGACTGCTTTATTTCCAAATGAAAAGCAACACCGATCTTCTAAATGGGGTCTGCCCAATATTGCTGTGTGTGCCGATGATATTGTTGATGCCGATAGGAGCTTTGTGTCCGCCAAAAAGAAGTTTATAAAAGCCAAAGACAGTTTTGTTAAAGATGGCGGTAATTATGTCAACGCCAAAAGGAATTATGAAAAAGCCAATGGTAGTTTTAATGCTGCCAAAAGGAATTATACTGTGTCCAGCCTGAATATTGCCAAAGACCGAAGAAAAAGTGAACAAGATCCTTATTTTTTTTCATTCAATAATTTTTCAAGCTTTTCTTTTGTCTCGGGAATTATCTTTAACGTTAAAGTTTTTCTGAAGCTCTCTATAGCTTTTATCTTATCCCCTTTTGCAAGATACAGATCTCCCAACCCATCATAACAATTGGCAGTTTTGGGGTAGTTTGCAATATTCAGTTTGAATAATGCTTCTGCCTTATTAAATTGTTTTTGATTCAACATATAGTAACCAAGCCCATTAACCTGGCTTTCCTCGGGCTTAACTGTATAGCCAATTTGCTTCGAAACATTATCATAGTGTGTTACAAATAAGGAATCCAATTTAAAATTTGGATCTTCTAATTGACTGTTATAAATTTTAAGTTTGTAATAATCAAAAATAAAGCGAAGTGCATCATACTCTCCAATCAGCCGTACGGAACTATGATCATCATTTTCATAAAATATGTGTTTGAAACGCAATTGATTTGTTTTGTTTTTGAAAATATCTTTAATGAATTGCAGGTTGCTACGTATAAGTTCAGTACCCTCAGTAGTATCTTTTTGAACCTGCAGGGTATCAATTCCCTTTTCCATCCGATTGGCCAATGCCATAAATAAGGTTTTCCCTTTATAATTTGTATTTGCTAAAATCATCTTTGCATCTGTTACAATTTGCTGATTGTTCCACCATAAAGCACCATCAAGAGAAACATAGGCATTGAATAAATTTGGATGATGTATAAAAGTGTTCACAACAGTCAGTCCGCCAACAGAGTGACCAATGAAGATCTTATAGGAAGCTGTTGGATAATTTGATTCGATGTATGGCATCAATTCCTTTTCCACATAGAGCATGAAATTTTCGCCATTGCCAACAATGCCTGGAGTTTCCTTGTCTGTACCAAATGTCAGATCCGTCATTCGGGCAGGATGTAAAACACCGACTACAATCATTGGAGGACAAAGACCTGCGTTACTCATGAATTCGGTTATACTAACGATATCATTAAAATTTGCATCTCCATCTAATAAATAAATTACCGGGTAATGTCCTTTACCGGTATTTTCATTCCCTCTATTGCTGTTTGGAATATGAATCCAAAGAGTTCGCTGTGAACCTAGTGTTAGTGAAGGCATCGTTTTTTCAAATCCGGAGATAAAAGGGTTGCTTTGCTGCGCCCGGACACAAAAGGGAAAAAATAATAGTGCAATACAATAGATGCATGTTTTCATGATATGTTTTGTTTTAAATCTTTTTAATAGTCTGCCTATCCGAAAGGCAGGTTGTTTCTTTTGCTATCTAAGGCAACCATTTTAATTTGTTTACTTTAATAACTCAATCTAATACAGTTTATGCTAAATACCTCCTGGTAATTCTGGCCTTACTCCTGCGCTGAATAACCCACAAATCAACTATCCTGAAACTTTTAACCGAAATAATATCGATAGCTATGATTTCATTTACTAAAGTGGTTAAATCATTTGTTTGTTCTTTAGTCATTTTTGTAAAGTTTATTTCAGCTTGTTTTTTCATGATACAAAAGAATAATTATTTTATTGTGAATGGTTTTAAGCGTTTTTATTTTATTCCCTGCCGAATTGAATTATTTCATTTCGTGAGTCATAAGTTTTTGATGTTGAATTGAATCCTCTAACGATTAGCCAGATGCCCAACGAAAACTCAAATAGTGCAACCAATACTGCTGATAAGCCTGCCATAGGAGAATTTCGCTCAATGAGACCAAACAACATAGCAATATAACCGGCAACAAGTGGCAAAGCTCCAAGCATTCCGATTATGGCAAGTCCACGAGGAACAAGGCGTGTCTTGAACAACATGAACCCTAGCAACAAGTCGCAAATTGCCGGCATAAAGCTTTGTCCTAGCGTAAAGATGCGGTCATAAAGAGCGACCAATGAATGACTGGTGACTAAAGCATCTGCTCCTGCTCCTGTCTGGTGCAAGGTCACGATTGATAAAAGAAATGCAACGCCAACGAATATGGTGCCGGATTCCAGAATACGAGCCGCAACCAAGCCAAGTGAGGCGCTTTCGTTCTGCTTTCTGAGTACCGGGTACAATACAACCGCAGTGCCGATTCCGGCAAGGGCTACGATAATCTCTAGGATACCGCCGATGATGACAGGAGTGTCAGAACCAGAGCCAGTGATGTAGCCCGGTAGATGTATTGAACCATAGAGAGCAACAGTGGGTATCGAGACAAAAGTGAGTAGGTAAAGTACGCCTGCTAACATTGAGGTCTTTCGCAATGAGCTCATCGGTGCCCGTTTCGTTGATACATCTTTGACGATTGGGGTATTTTTAGTTGTAGTCATTTTGTAAAAATTATTAGAAACTGTTTGTAATATTTGAAATCTTTAGAAACATCTCTGTTTGTTCATTATGAAAAAACCTTTGCACAGACCAATAACGGGCTTGAATTTCCGAAGATAATTTTACCGTTAAAGTCATTTCAACTTTTGCTTTGCTTAAAACTTTAAATACACATGTTATATTAACTGAGTAAAAGAGTATGAAGCAAAGTATGATAAGTATTATTTGTACTCTATTTTTCATCATTTCTTTTGTTAAGATTGAAGGCCGGCAATGGCATGTACATCAGAATGTTTAAGATTTATTAATTTTTATGTTTCGCAAGTGGATTTGTCTTCCATGGTTTTGAAAAATGTACACTGATCATTACAGCCCGGTTATACATTTCCTTGTTGTAAGAAATATTGGTTAATCCATAATTGTATCTTATGTCCAACGCTATCCTCCTTTGTTTAAATGGAAACTCAAAGCCTCCACCTGCCTGGATACCGGCATCAAAACGCTTATAACCTTCGGTAGAATTATTAAATGATAGTTTGGTAGACTTATCATTAATTTTCCAGTCACCACTAAGTGTATAAGCGATAGAAGGACCAGCATTCACATAAAATTTACCAAAATGAAAGCGGGCCAGAACGGGTAATTCCAAGGTATTTAAATGAAGTGTTGATTCGCTGTTGGTTAATGGATTATCTGCTTTTAATTTACCGCCTTTCCGCATAAAGTATAACTCAGAAACAAGTGAAAAGGAAGGTGTGATACCTGCCTGAAATGATGCCCCGGCCTGTATACCGTTATTTGATTTCTTGTAATCAGACAAGTCGCTGTTAGTTCCACCATAATTGAGGTTTGTGCTCACCACATTCACCATCAGGTCCAGGTAGGTTTTTGCAGTTTTCTTGCTTTCGTTTACTTTTTTTGATTCCATTTCTTTAGTTTGACCAAAGGTGGTTGCTGATAGGAAAATCATACCCAATATGATTCCTGTTTGCACTGTTTTTTTCATGACTTTTGTTTTTAAGTTTTATAATTAATTAACTTGAACAAAAGTATATGAAGGAGTGTGGCGGTACAATTGGGATATGCAAAGCAAGTTAAAATGTCTGCAAGCTGATGATTTCATCCTGCAAAAAAAACAGCGGGTTTATGACCTGCTGTTAATGAGCTGAAAGAAAACCTCTTTGTATGTTTCTGAAATGGGGATTATCTGATCTGCAATTTTTATTCTGCTACGCTCTATGGATTCAATTTTATTTAGAGCTACCATATAGGATTTATGCACCCTGCAGACTAAACTTGCGGGGATCGATTTTTCAAACTCACTGAAATTCTGTAGGGTCATTACCTTTATATTCACCGTGTGAATCCTCCGATAATCTCTCATCCCTTCTATGTACACGATTTCATTAAGCATGATTTTCACCAACCGGTTTTCTGTCTTTACGAAAATGAATTCCGGCTGAGTATCCGAAGTCCGCTGCACAATATTTTCCTGTGCTTTATTTACAGCCTGTAAAAAACGGTTAAATGAAAATGGTTTCAAAAGATAGTCTGTTATCTGCAGTTCGTAGCCCTTTAAAGCATATTCCTGGTAAGCTGTTGTAATGATGACTTGGCTATTTATATTTGAACTTTCCAATAATTCTATTCCGGTTAGTTCATCCATATTTATGTCCAGGAAAAGTAAATCTACTTTGTTGTTATTTAAATAAGTGAGCCCGGTAAGGGCATTATCGAATGTTGCGCTTAAATTCAAAAAAGGAACTTTATTCACAAAGTCCTTCGTTTTTTCAAGGGCAAGAGGCTCATCTTCAATAATGATGCAGGAATATTTATCCATTGGGAATAGTTAAGTTTATGCTATACAGCTCATTTGTTTTATGTACTTCTAAAGTATGATTTTCCGGATAAAGAAGCTGCAGCCGTTTTTCAATAAGATCATTTCCTAAACCTCCATGAGTGTGTTCAACCTTCAGCTTTAAATCAAATTTATTTTCACAAACCAATTGAATGGTTTCATCATTTATAAAGATATTGACAGTGATGGCATTTTCAAGTTTCTTATTATTGGTATGCTTAAAGGCATTTTCTATAAAGGGAATGAAAACCATTGGGGCAATACGTTTGCTACCAATAATGCCTTTTACCGAGAGCCGAACATATTTTTCGTTGGCTGTTCTTATTTTTTGCAAGGCTATATACTTCTCTATGTATTCTATTTCTTTAGCCAGGGCAATTTTATCAGCCTTTGTTTCATAAAGAATAAAACGCATTATATCCGATAACTTATTCAAATAATCCGATGCTGCAACCGAATCTTTTAAAATTAACGCATCAATATTATTTATGGTATTAAACAAAAGATGGGGATCAAGCTGCAATTTGATTAATTCCATTTCCATTTCATGATTTTTTTCTTTCAAAAGCTCTTTCAATTTAATTTCATTAAACCAGGTGATAAATCCGTTTATAACCAATGCCACTATACCGCATATCAGGCCAATAAAGGTCATAACAACTATTGTTCTAACAGCGGTAGACCTGCCGTTTTTGCCGCCTTGATCCATGTCAGTAATATGTCCCGATTCTATTAAATACCGCAACAGTATATAGCTTATCAGTGCTGTACCTGCGGAAATCAGTATGCCATAAATTATGGAAAGAAAAAACTTTTTCTGTTTAAGGTATTTAGGAAACAAGAGAAAATAAAAGGAAAAATATGAAATCAGCGAAGGAATAAAAGCAAAAAAGACAAGACTTATTAAAGCATTCATGATTCGAGATTCCTGATTAATTAGCTTTGGACTGCTTCTATAGTAAACGCCCAACATGATTACTATCAATATGAAATAGCAAATCCAAAAACCAATATGTATTAAAACAATAAATGACTTCTTCATGGTTTGAAATTACCAATTAAAAAGTGAGCAAACGTCACTCATTTAAGCAGACTTAAAGTAAATGTTATGCAAACAGGCAATATTTGTCTGCAAAATGAATGATTATTGGACAACTGAATATTTATTTGGGTGGTGGGTGGGCTTGGGTGCTGATTAAAGATTTATTGCTGATGTGTTGAACTAATGTTAATAGATATTCGTCAGCTGGGGTGGGTGGGATGTGCGTTGGCATTTTTAGCTCTTTGTAAGGTTGGCTTTGTGACGGGGTTTTGTGCGCCTTGCAATGTGCTAAAAATAGCGTGGAGTTGTGTCGGCAAAGTCATGGGTGTTGAAATATGTACGAAATGCTCAATCGGGTTGCATACAACGGGCAGGGCTTGCTGCAGGGCTGGAATTCATTGCTCGTCCGCCCGGAACCGCTGCTGATTAAAGATATAAAAGTACAGGTTAACAAACAAAAGCCCAACAATGTATGTCCAGCCCAGATAAAGTACAACAGCGATAAAATGATCATTGTTCCAACGTCCAGCCAGCCTTGTAGCAAACCCAATGTTGTGTGTAGTTGTTTACAACTTACTTTGTTAGGTTTGAAACAATTACTAAAGAATGTACAAACAAAAAACCTCTGTTAGAAAAAACATGAGGGACACCAGGAATAATAGGTTTGTAATCAAAATATTTATCTGGCACACCTTCAAATTGTCCTATTTCATATGCCATGACTTTAAATTTCTTTCCCACATATTTCTTTTTCATTTCGTAATACTGCTTTTCTGAGATTGAATCTATTGCCTTACTATAAGTTAGTGCAGATAGGATATTGTCATCATTGGCTAAAGTTTCACTTTCATCAATAAATTTTAATAAGAGTGTGTCTCTAATAACTTTGCCATTTACTGAGTTAACTTTTAGCATATAACATCCCATATAACCCTTTCTTACTAGACTGTCTCCATCAAAAATCTCAACTTCTAATTTGGCAATAGTTCCGAAAGGTATGTTTAACTTGGTCTGTACAGTTATTACAGCAGATTTTTTGGAAAACTTAGGTCAAGCCGTTTTTGTGAAGTTCCATTAAGGCTTAAAGTTAAGGTTAGCCAAATTAATATTATCTGTCTCATTTTGTTATTAGAAATGGGATGCTGAATACAATTACACACAACGAGCAGGGCTTGCTTGCAGTTGGGGAATTGACCAACTGTCTGCCCGGAACTGAAGCTAAATTAATAACTAAAAGCCGAAGTTAACCAACAAAAGCCCGGC
>JANMDL010000626.1:0-1927 GCA_031376295.1 Chitinophagales bacterium | reverse complement strand
CTTGAACCTTCCACGGCTTATCAGGCACAGGTACAGGGCAAGGCCGGGCAATATTACGGGCCATTCAGCCCTATAAAAGAGTTTGTAACGCCTGCGCTTACGCCGCCGCCGGGTTGTGGCGAACCCATCAATTATGCCAGCGGGTTAAGCAATGTGCCGGTAGTAAGTGCCGGGGCAAATATGTTTATCAAATGCGGTAAGTTTGAGATACAGGTTGATACCATACAATCGGCAGGCAGCCCCGGTTATTACAGCGGCAGTGGCCGCATTACCAATATCGTTTTTCTCAATTTGGTGCAGGTAGCAGGTGCAGTAGCAGGCAATGCAAATAGTGGTAATGGCGGCGGATTGCGGGCAACCTTTAATAATATTTTTATCAACGAAAACAGGGAGGTTACACAGGGTACAGTGTATGCCGTATCAAGGTCGATGGAAGAATGGCTGGGCGATTGGGATGAATTTTATAAAGAGCGCAGGGATGAGCAACAACAGGCAAAAAACAAAGATGATTTTAACTGGTTAGACAGCAGTGCAGTATTCCAACCATTTGACCGCAAAATTACAGATGTAAGTTTTGATAAAAATACGGGTGTGGTAACAATGGTGGATGATAAGGGCAATACATTCACTTATACCTTAAAGCCGGAGGAAAAAGGGCATGATGTAATTATACAGGGCAATGACGGTAACCAGTGGGTAATTGCCAAAGATGGCACGGTACACCCTGTACCCGGCGGCGGCCTTTATCCAGGCTTTAACAAGCCGATGAAGCAGGAGGAAATAGATGTGCTGAAACTGGCATTGTCGAAAATAAAAACCTATTACAGCAGCAGCAGGATGGATTCTTTGCGGATGGCGGCAGGAGCAAAAGAAACAGCGTTAAACAATCAGATAAGAAACGAAAAAAATCAGTTCCCCACTTCGGGACAGATAACCGGCAATAGTTCAATGTTTATGGGTAGTACTACCCGGCAATTTGACGCAAATGTACCCGGTTATAATCTTGGCAGGACAGCCAATGAAGCACAAAGGGAAATGAACATTGGTATAACGGCAAAATTGTTTGCAAAGGAAACCAATACCAATACAGAAATATCAATGATTGCCGGACTATTAAAAGTGGGGAATACGCCCTTTAAACAATATGTGGCAGCAGCAAAGGCAACAAAAACAACAGAGCAGATGGCGGATGAAACTAAAGCAGCCATAATTGACCTGATAGCAGATGTACTCGATAAAAAAATGTACGGTAAACAATAAAAAGAAAACATCAAATCATAAGAATATGAAAAAAATAATAGTATTAATCATTGCATATTTTACCTGCACAGCCGCATTGATTGCCATGCCGTGTAATGAGGACAGCAGCCGTTATACAGCCATTATACAGGAAGGAACAAAACTTTTACGGGAAAGGATTGCGTATAACAACAGCCAGCAGGCAGGCAGTAGTAACCTTAATTATCTTGTACAGGTTGATGGAGGCTTGCCACAAGGCGCAGACCAGCCTGATGGGTTAACCACAGAAAGACAGATAAACGGTTTCAAAGGCTTTTTTAGCCCGGATAATGCCATCAATGCCACGGCAAAAACAAAATTCAGCAACAGGCTTACGGCGCTCAATGAAGGAAAGGCAATAAAAGTGTACTATCTGTTAATTAATGGGTTTAACCTTGAGTACAGGGCAAAAATAGATTCAGGAACATCTGTCACTTCCATTTTTAACAGTAAACTGATAGACGAAAATACTGATATGCTGCGGTATCAGAAAACACATGATTCACTTTCAACAGCCATTTTAGAAATTTATTCATTGTGCATGTCGTTTTGAATAATTATGTTTTGAGAACTATTTTCCTTGTCCTCTTCTTTCTCAATTTTTTATCTTTTTGGTTATCCGTTTGGCTAATTTGATGACTTTTTCTTT
>JANMDL010000610.1:0-3971 GCA_031376295.1 Chitinophagales bacterium | reverse complement strand
CAGCACCATCGCCAAAAAAGCAAAGTACCACATTACTGGTACCATTGTATTTTTCGGCAAAAGCAAGGCCAGCGCCTGTACCTATTTGAGCTCCAACTATGCCATGGCCTCCAAAAAAGTTCTCTTTTACACCAAAAAAGTGCATACTGCCGCCTTTTCCCTTGCTGCAACCGGTGGCTTTGCCATATAGTTCCGCCATGCAACTTTTAGCGGTAACACCCTTTGCTATGGCCAATGCATGATCCCGGTAAGCAGTAATAAACTTATCATCAGGATTGGTAGCCGTCATACAACCGGCCGCCACGGCTTCCTGTCCAATATACAGGTGGCAAAACCCCCTGATCTTCTGCATACCATACAACTGACCCGTCTTTTCTTCAAAGCGGCGCAGTAACAGCATCAATTCGTACCAGTACAAATAGGTTTCCTTAGAAAATTTTGTAGCCAATGGGTAATAATTTTAGGCCGCAAAGATAAGGGGTTATGGGCAAATATGAAACATGGGTAAAAAGGGATAATGGCTCTGTTTCAAATTGTTTATTGCCACTGAAACACAGAAACGCTGTTTTAGTACAATATAACTTCGTTTTTTTGTTCTTATTTTTATTTTTTTCGTGCTTCTGTGGTAACAAAAAAGCTGTGCAGCAAGGTTGCTATTGTTCATTATTCAAACTGAGCCAGTACAGAAAAAGGGCTTTTCCCCAAAAAACAGGTGTTTTTAATAAAACTGATAGTAAGCAGCAGAAAAACGCTGATTTGATGAAAAAGGCAGACATGTCATTAAAAAAATACTCCGATGGACGGTTAAGAAGCTGACCATCGGAGTAATAAAGTAACGCCTGGAGTAGTATGCTCTATTTTCCTTTAAAAAATACCTGCTGGTAAACCTTATCATCCACAATTACCCGCAGGATGTATTGCCCGGCGCTGAACCTTGCAGTATTGATGGTACTGGTATTGCTGTTTTCGGTTTGCTGCAACAGCATTATCCCGCCCGAATTGTACACCTGTATAATGGCATTTGTATTCCTGAAATTTCCGGGAATGCTGATGCTCAGCCTGTCCTGCACCGGGTTAGGATATAACACAAGCTGTTCCTTGCGGGCATCTTTTAAGAAAACAATTTCTGAATAATAGTAACGTCCGTTTTTATCAAACTGTTTCAGCCTGTAATAAGCATCTCCTGTTGCAGCATCAGCTTGTGAATAACTGGCTGTTACATTGCTGCTGTTTTGAAGTTTAGCCTGGGCCTCAATTGTTTTTATAGTAGAAAAACGTACGCCATTGGGGCTGTATTCCAGTTCATATTTATCCGTAGTACTATTTTCTTCCACTTTCCAGTTAAGCTGGTTGCCTGCGGCTGTTCTTTTTCCGCTGAAACTTATCCAGCGTACGGGAACAGGAACAGTAAGCAGGTCATTTTCCCAAATACCACGCCCATAAGTGCCTACTCTTAATTTGCGGCTGCTCTGCTGTATGTCCAGCTCATTAATGGCTACCAGTGGCAGGCCCGTAAGATACGGAGTCCAGTCGCTCATGGTATTGTCCCGGTAATACACCCCGGTATTCATACCAAGGTAGAGTGTTTCTTTGGAATCATCTTTGTCAATAACAATACTGCGGGCACCGATAGCTGGTAATGTGCCGGCAATACTGGTAAATGTAGCCCCCGCATCAGTAGAAACCATTACCCTTGCCGTGCCTGATGAACTGGTGGTTATCCATATTTTAGCCGGGATAGTGGGATGCACACAAATAGAAGTGATTGTTCCCGCTGCCGCCCTGGCAGTCCAGTTAGTTCCACCATCCTGAGATACATATAATGCGCTTCCATTGGAGGTATAAATATAATCAGGATTAGAAAGTGACACTGTAAGACAGGCAAGTGAAGTGGCTATTGAACTGCCAGAAATTTTTGTCCAGTTATTACCCCTGTCTACTGATTTGTACACACCCGTCCAGCCTACAAATACAATACTGTCCCTGGTGGGATGCACAGCAAAAGGGGTTACCCACTGGCCCGAACTGGGTTGTGTGAGACCGCTGTAACTGCTGCCACCATTGTTGCTGCGGTACAATTTTCCGTTCTGTGAAGTACCATAAACAATATTGGCGTTGGTATAACTAAATTCCATTTCCATACCATCAGCACCCAGCCAGTCTATCCAGCCGGTAGCCCTGTTGATGCTGCTGCCATTGTCCTGCGCACCACCGCCAAATGCAACCGGGTCTGTCTGCGAACAATCAATGCGGTAAAACTGGCGTATGCCCATGCCGGTAGTAAGGTCAGTCCAGTTATCGCCTTTATCCATACTTTTATAAATACCTCCATCAGAGCTGGAGTAAATGGTATTTTTTACCCATTCGAGGGTATGTACATCTGCATGATTGTAGCCGATGCTGTTGGGCAGGCTCCAGGCAGTTTCTGCAATAAAACTGGTACCGCCGTTAGTTGATTTCCAGCAGATAATACCTGCAATATGCACTTCATTGGCATCTGTGGGCGATACACACATGGCCATATCGTAAGTGGCCTGGCCACCGGTACCAGTACCAGTTGTTTCGTAACCAAAGTAATTGGTAGCGGTGGATGGATTGCCCACAACCTGGGTGGTAAAGCTTATACCAGCATCAGCAGAGCGGTATAAACGGCCAAAAGTACTGCCGCTGGCTTGTACCACATATACTACATTGGGGTTGGCGGGTGATACAGCCACTAATGTGCGGCCACTGTTGGTAATGCCCTGTGCCGCACCCAATGCCCCCCAGCTTACACCATTGTTGAATGAACGCTGCACATGACCTGTAGCACTGGTGCCTGAGGCGTACATGATATTTACATCACCGGGGTTAAATTCAATGTCTTCTGTGGAAATAGATGAAACAAGCGTCCAGCTACCGCCAGCGTTGGTACTGCGGTAAATACCACTGGTGCTGGCTGCAAATACAATATTGGAATTGCCCGGCTGTATAAGAAATTTGCGTACTGTACCTGCAATAGTTCCCATTGTTATCCATGTATTACCGCCGTCGGTAGATTTAAAATTGCCGGATGCTGCCGCATAAACAACATTTACATTAAGCGGGTCAACTGCTATGGCATTCACCGTTAAGCGGTTGCTGGCATTGTCGGAAAGTGGTGTCCAGCTACTTCCGCTGTTGACTGATTTCCATATTCCCCCACCGGGTGAACCCACATAAATTACTGTGGTATCCAATGGCGAAATTCCGATACAGGTAATACGGCCCACGCCGGGGTTCCAGCCAGTGGTACGGTTCCATGATTTTGGCCCCTTTTCTATCCAGTTGCCGGTAATGATATTGGGTTGCATGCTTTGCATGGCCTGCTCAAAAGCTGCATTTTCTTCGGCCGGAGGGCGTATATAACCTGCATCATCTAAGTGAAATTTCTGCTCAAATAACCAGCGCTGGTATTGTGTATAGCCTGATCCCCTGTCGGTTCCCACTGCATCAAAGTGGCGCTGCGCAATGGAATCTATCTGCTGCAGTTTAATATCCCTGCGCTCCATCAATTGATATATGTCAGTTTGGGCAAAGGACCCGTAAACAATAAAAAGCAGTAGGGAAAGGAAGTATATTTTTTTCATACACAGATTTTATAAGACAAGATTTAAATACTTTATTGATAATGAGTTATAGCAAAAATATATGATTTATAATATTCTCATTGCATTTTGTTTAAAAGTGGGTTGTTTAATTGAAAGGCTGCTCATCACAAATAAATTAACCGCCCTACCCCATATATTTAAAGTTGTTGACTATTTTTAACGCTCAATTACTGATTATAGTATGAAAAAAGTTCTGTTTGCTGTATCATTTACCCTGTTTTTTGCTGCAGGTTTTGCCCAAATTAAGAGTCCTGATGCTTTTCTTGGTTATGCTTTGGGTAGCCGCTACACGCCTCACCACAAAATAGTGGCTTATTTTAATTATTTAGTCTCCGCTGCGGG
>JANMDL010000602.1:0-10338 GCA_031376295.1 Chitinophagales bacterium | reverse complement strand
GGTATTCAGTCATTGTACAAGCACCTCGATCCGCTGATGGAGTTTAACCCTGCATTTATTAATGTTACCTACCACCGCAGCGAGCATGTATTTAAGAAAAAAGCTGATGGTACTTTTGAGAAAGTGGTGATTCGCAAACGCCCCGGTACTGAATCTATCTGTGCTGCGATTATGAATAAATACAATGTAGACACAGTTCCTCATCTTATATGCGGGGGGTTTGGCATTAACGAAACAGAAGATGCCCTGATTAACCTGCATTACCTGGGCATTGACAATGTGCTGGTTTTGCGTGGCGATGCGGCCAAAAATGAAACAAGTTTTGAAGCAGAACCAGGTGGCCACAAATATGCCATTGACCTGCTGAAACAGGTAGTCAATCTTAACTCAGGTGTATATGTGGAAAATGACCTGAAAGACACTTCCAAAACAAAGTTCTGTATTGGTGTGGCGGGCTATCCTGAAAAGCATTTTGAAGCACCCAATATGGACAGTGACCTGGAGTTCTTAAAGGCGAAAGTTGATGCAGGGGCTGATTACATCATTACACAAATGTTTTTTGACAACGAGAAATACTACTCATTTGTAAAAGCCTGCCGTGATTATGGTATTACAGTACCCATTATACCTGGGCTCAAGCCTATTTACAGTAAAAAACAATTAACAGTACTGCCCAAAACCTTTCATATTGACCTGCCAAATGAACTTTCCAGCGAAATACTGAAGTGTAAAACGGATGAAGATGTTGAAAAAGTGGGGCAGGAGTGGTTGCTGCACCAATCGGTGGGGTTGAAAAAGTTTGGCGTACCGGTACTGCATTATTACACACTTGGCAAGCCGCTTATTGTTGCTAATGTGGTAAAAGATTTGCTTTAATCAGAGGTTGAGCCAGTAATTCAGCTTGAGTACTATTGCCCTGTTTTTTTTGCCTAACGCAGTATAGTTGAGCATTTTATCGTCCTGGGCAAAATAGTTATCGGTATATACCAGAAAGAAATCACTCAATGGTTTAAAGCGCCATTGCAGCCTTGAGTTGATGTTGAAATTGTTCACCTGGTTGTTGTATTGCACAAAACTCGTCCAGAAAATATTTTTTGTAAAAGTAATCTCAGATTTTGCACCAATAATCCAGAAATCGGCCTGGTTGAAACCCTGCGGCAACCTGATGCGGGTATAATTTGCATCAATAGAAAAAACCCCATACGGCTGCCAGCGGTAGGTAACGGCAGATTGAACCGACCGGATATTGCCATTAAAATACTTGCCGAATTTTGACTGTACAGCCAGTGAAAGCAACTTACGGTTATCTGTTTTAAATCCAATTCGGTTACTGAAATACTGATAAGCTGTACCGGCTTTTAATACATTAAAGCCGGGCTTGTATTTATTGGTAGGATCAAAATCGTTGAACAGCCGGGTATAATCCCAGCGCACCAATGCTGCTGTTATTTCTGCGGTATTCTGAAAAAGTATTTTGCCATAAACAGCACTTTCCCAATCTGTAATCTTTTTTAAAAAATTATCATACACCACATTATAATCAGGCCCCAGACTTATGTAGTTGATTTTTTTATTTGCATTTCCTTTGGGGTAAAAAAACCAACTGAAGGTCATAGGATGCTGTACAATACCAGTGCGGGGTACGTATCCCGCTTCTGCATTGTAATTTTTACCAACGTAGTAAAATGCAGGCGACACCAGAAATTTATCGTTGATATGACCCATTTCCAGTCCGGCTGTAACCTGGTCGGTTATTTTCTTTGGCTGAAATGAACTGCTTACAAATGCCTTGGCAAACCAGGTACCCGATTCAGATGCATAATTAAATTCAAGACCGCCAACCCTGTTAAACCGGTTGTAATCAGTTTTTGTGTTCTTATCAATTATGCCGGCTTTATTTACAAAAATGGCAGCTATATTCGACCGTTTAAAAACCCTGCGCTGTATGGCAGCCACTAAAAAATTGGTAGAGGGCAGGCTGTCAGTTTTAAAAGCTGCGGTTTGTGTATTTAGCAGGCCAATGCGCCAATCATTGTTTATGCGTCCGCTTAACCTTGCACCAGCCATTATGGGTACTTTTTCAGTTAAACCCGTTTTAGTATTTTCATTTAAACCAATACGCCGTGAAAAAAAAGGGTTCATATCCCCCCCCGACGAGCCAAAACTGCCAAAGAGATCGCCATTTTCGATAAAAAACTGCCTTCTTTCCGGAAAAAACAACTCAAACCTGCTAAGGTCAGTTACCTGCTTGTCAACATCTGCCTGGGCAAAATCCGGGTTAAGCGTCAAATCCAGGTTGAGCGAAGCGGTAACACCAATTTTAGCATCCAGCCCCGCACTTAACTTTGCTTGTGCATTTTTGGCGGGTATCGCCAAAAAGTCCTTATTCAACTCTGACAAAACATAAGGAATCAGTGCACTATTGGGTGCTACTTTGGGGAGGCCCTCGCTCCAAATCAGTTTTCCGGTAAAATTAATATCCGTCATCAGCAGGTTACGGCTTATCGGTATCCAGGAACTGCGCTCATTTTGTGTGGCATTGTTCCTTATAAAATTTATGTACCAGGTATTCGCCCCTTCTAATACCTTGTATCTCAGCGATTTAAAGGGAATAGCCATTTCCACCATCCACCTGTCATCCATTGTTTTTACAGCACATTGCCATTTATTGTCCCAATCGGTATTTACACTGTTACCATTAAATATTTGCCCTTCTTTTTGAATACCATATGGGTTTACTCCAAAGCAAAAACCATTCAGCCTGTCGCCAAAAGGGTCAATATTCACTGAAAACATATCAGTTCCGGTATTGTCAAAATCCCTCTTTAAAGTGCGTACTGTATATTTTTTGGGTTGATAGCAGATGGCTGAGATGTAAATATTTTCAGCATCGTAGCATATCCGGGCCTCGGTTTGGCTGCTGGCAAAAAGGGTGTCAGTAGGAAAATTCTGGGTAAACTTACCGGCAGGAGCAGCCAGATGCCAGTCAATTTCATTCAAAACACCGTCAACTTTTATACTTCCGGAAGTCTTCTTTATTGAAATAGCATCATGTGTATTTAAACCTGTTTGCGCATCAGATGTCAAATACAACAGAAGCGTCAGGAAAGCTGCTAATATGCAGGTTAGTTTTCTCACAAGACAAAAATAAAGGAATGTTACGGAACTTGATTTATTATAATATATTAAAAAGTTGCCACATTAAGAAAATCTTAACATATAACATACAACTTATGGCACTCCTTTTGCGTTTATATATACAGAAGACATTAAAAAAGTCAATTTTCTCATAAGCAGTTAGTTTTGGTAAGCGGCCCCGGTTTCTACCGGGGCTTTTTTTTGCCTATTCCCAAAAAAGGCAATTAAAAAAGGGGGAATTCGCCCATTTTTTCCCTTTTTAAGAAGCCGGTTGATGCTTTACCTGAAATATATTTTTCAAAATAACGAAGTTTCCAACGTAATTATACAGAGCACAAGCTTTACAGCATTTAAAGCACAAAAACCCGTATGCCATTTTTATACACTACAATTTTTTTTAAAAAAAGTTTTCCACAGAGAATTTTTACTTAGTAAAAATACGCTTGTCTTGTACAATATTTCATCCCTCAACCATCAACGCCACCAGATTACTGCCTATGTTAAAAAGGCAGATACCATTTAAGTGTTTTACATTTGCAAAAATATTGCCCTGGGCATTTATTTTTAATAATTCAGGCAATAAAGGGGGTATTTTAATAAGACTTACCTGTTTGCTGCAAAACGTAGATATACATTGGCAACTACTGATTCAGAAAGAATGTCTTTTTTTAAGCGCATCCGTGGAGGTGAAACGCCCGAAACTGCCGAAATGAGCTTTGTTGATCATTTGGAAGCCCTGCGCTGGCATATTGTAAGGGCAGTAATTGTAATTCTGCTGGCAGGTATCGCAATCTTTATTTTCAGGATATGGGTGTTTGATAATATAATAATGGGGCCAGTTCGCCCCGATTTTATAAGCTACACTGGACTGTGTAACTTCAGCCATAAAATAGGCCTTGGTGATGCCCTTTGCATGCCCCCGATAAAAATCAGCTACCAGGTAACCCAAAGTTCTGGTAGTTTCAGCACCGCTATAAATGTGTCAATTATAGGTGCTATTATCGTTGCTTTTCCCTATTTATTCTGGGAGCTCTGGCGCTTTGTTAAACCGGCTCTTTCTCCAAAAGAAGTGAAATATGCAAGGGGCAGCATCTTTTGGGTATCCCTTTGTTTTTTTGCCGGGGTTGCTTTTGGGTATTACTTATTGGCGCCTTTTACCTTTAATTTCCTTGCCAGTTTCCAGCTTAGTGAAAAAGTTGTTATTGACTACAAGCCCACCATAGATGATTATACTGATACACTTACCAACCTACTGCTGGGCTGTGGTATAGCTTTTGAGCTGCCAGTACTGGCTTATGTATTGGCCAAAATAGGCATCATTTCAGCAGGTTTTTTAAAAAAATACTTTAAATATGCTGTGGTAGTCATCCTTGTAGCGGCAGCAATCATAACTCCTTCGCCCGACTGGACGAGCCAGTTTATTGTAGCG
This sequence comes from Chitinophagales bacterium, assembly GCA_031376295.1. Lineage (GTDB taxonomy): Bacteria > Bacteroidota > Bacteroidia > Chitinophagales > Chitinophagaceae > Ferruginibacter. The sequence continues at coordinate 5,771 of JANMDL010000602.1, read as the reverse complement.
ATTCCGCTGTTTTTACTGTATGGCATCAGTATTTTACTTACCGGAAGGGTGGATAGGCAAAGGGCTAAAAAAGACAAGGAGTGGAGTTAACCCTGTTAAGGCAAACTGCTTTATTCTTACTAATTTTACATATCTAATACAAAGTCATCATGGTTGCATTTAATTTACAATTACCCGTTGCCATTGGTTGCGACCATGCCGGTTTCGATTACAAAGAAGATCTTATTTCTTTTCTTGAAGGAAAAGGCCTTGCCTTTACTGATTTTGGCACCCACTCCAAAGACTCGGTTGATTACCCTGATTTTGCACACCCGGTAGCAACAGCAGTGGAAAAAGGGGAAGCCGCTTTTGGCATCCTCATCTGCGGCAGTGCTAATGGAGTGGCCATTACGGCTAATAAACACCAGGGCGTACGTGCCGCAATTTGCTGGGGAGAAGAACTGGCACAATTAGCCCGCCAGCACAATGATGCAAACATCATTTGCATACCGGCACGCTTTGTAAGAGAGGGACTGGCTGAAAAAATGGTGGATCTTTTTATGAGTACCCCATTTGAAGGTGGCCGGCACGAAAACAGGGTGAAGAAAATTGCCTGCTGATTGCCCGAAAAACCGGGTGCTTAACCGTACATCAAAAATATCACCCCTGTTATTGTATAATTACTGATATTTAAAAAAAACTCAGCATGAAGAGATTGTCCCTTTTGATAGGCGCTTTTGCGGCCTTTACGGCTACTTATGCGCAAACAGGCGATGCAGCAAAGTATGCGGCCACCATTACCACGGCCGACCTTCAGAAACATTTAACCATAATTGCCGGTGATGAAATGCAGGGCCGGGAAACGGGCACTGAGGGTCAGCGCAAAGCTGCTGCATATATCGAACAGCAGTTCAGGGCCATTGGCTTGCAACCTGTTGCTGCTTTAAATGGATACCAGCAATTTTACCCGCTTTACAAAGATACCATGACCAGTTCATTCTTAACCGTTGGCGGTAAAGTGCTGGAATACGGAAAAGACTATACCGCACCCCTGTCGGCCAATGCCTCAAAAAAGATAACTGGCAAAAAAATTATTTTTATCGGCTACGGCATCAGCACAGATAAGTACGATGATTATGCCGGCAAAAAAGTAAAGGGTAAAATAGTGGTGTTTTTTGCTGGCGAGCCAAAGCTGGATGGCAACTACCTGGTTACAGGCAGTAAACGTCCGTCGGAATGGACAATGGGCGGACAGGCGCTCAAACTGCAACTGGCAAAAGAAAAAGGTGCAGTGGCTGCCATTATGATTAGCCCCACTACAGAAACTTTTAATTCCCGTATGGTTGAAACCTCAAAAAAAACCAATGTATATTATCCCCGCAATAGTAAAGAGGTTGTTAATGCTGTTACCCTTTCGCATGAAGCAGCAAGAAGTTTAATGGGAAGACCGGTATTTGACAGCCTGCTGAAAAAAGCAAAAGCTACTATGCCACTGGCAACAGAAGATGTAAAAGACAGCAAGACAAAACTTTTGTTTGATTACAGTAAAAACAGGGAAGTAATAAATGCCAGCAATGTACTTGGCTATGTAGAAGGTACAGACAAAAAAGAAGAAGTTGTTTTTTTAACCGGGCATTACGACCACCTGGGTATGCGTGATGGAAAAATATATTACGGCGCCGATGATGATGGCAGCGGTACCGTGGCCGTAATAGAAATGGCAGAAGCATTTGCCAAAGCCAAAGCAGCAGGCAGAGGGCCAAGGCGTACCGTAGTTTTTATGACGGTAAGTGGTGAAGAAAAAGGCTTGTGGGGCAGTGAGTATTACAGCGATCACCCGGTTTTTCCGCTGGAGAAAACCAGTGTGGATCTGAATATAGATATGGTGGGCAGGATAGATACTGAACGCAAACAAGATGACACCCTCAACTATGTGTATGTGATAGGGCATAATAAGTTAAGCAGCGACCTGCCTGTAATAAATGAAGGTGCAAATAACAAATACACCAACCTGGTGCTTGATTATAAATACGATGACCCCAACGACCAGAACAGGATTTACTTCAGAAGCGACCATTATAATTTTGCCCGCAAAGGTGTACCCATCCTGTTTTTTTATGATGGGATGTTAAAGGCTGATTATCATAAAACGACTGATACTGTTGATAAAATCAACTGGAGTCTTTTTCAAAAAAGGGTACTCATGATTTTTCATACTGCCTGGGAAATTGCCAACAGGGATGACATGCTGAAAAGAGACATCCCATTACCGGAAGGAAGCAGGTAAAATAACAGTTTAACCAGCCGCAATTTTTTTTGCGGCTTTTTTTGTTTATTTGTACCATCAGCAGCAATTAAAATCAACAAGTATATGGAAACAAATCAAACAGGAACAGAAAACAAAACACCCGAAACGAATGAAGTAACGGACTACCTGAGCGATGTAAGGCAAATTGAAATGGAGGGATACGAGCTTAGGGTAAAGAAAGCCCGCAATGCTTTGTTCTGGACTGCCGGTCTTTTATTCTTCTGGGAAATGATTGGCCTGATAAGGTCCGATGGCCTTGAACCAGTTGCAGTGGGCTTTGCATTGCTGATGGCTGGTATATTTATCGCACTGGCGCTATGGACCAAAAAGAAACCTTATACTGCCATCATCATTGGCATTGTTGTTTTTATTGCTCACTGGCTGCTGCTAATAGTGGTAAACGGTATGGCTGATGGTGCAGAAGGTGCTGGCAAGGCCATTATCGGTGGCATCATCATCCGTATCGTTATCATGGTCAATCTTTTCCGCCCGCTGCAGGATGCAAAAGAACTGCAGAGAACAATTGCTGAGAAAGAAATTTCTTAATGCAGGCGCAGTAACAGCACATTGTAAAATAAGTTATATGCATGACCACTGGGAGATTCTGGACGTGTACAAAGCGCTCATTTCTGTAGCCGCAGGATTGATATTGGGCCTGGAAAGAGAATTGAAGGACAAAGCTGCAGGGCTGAAAACCATTACAATTATCTGCCTGGGTGCCACACTTTTTTCTATCATTTCCATGAAGCTGGATACAGCCAGCCCTACAACACTGGCTGCCTACATAGTAAGTGGTGTGGGCTTTATAGGTGCCGGGGCCATTTTCAGGGATGGCTTTTCTGTATCTGGCCTTACCACGGCAGGCATTATCTGGCTTTCGGCTGCAGTAGGTACCAGTATTGGGTTTGGAGAATTTTACCTGGCGGCAACCTTTGTGGCATCTTCCCTTATTATTGTAGTGGCCGCACCGCTTATCAGCAAGCTTACAAGCCCATCTTCTCAGTCAAGACAGCTAAAGTTTACCATAGCCAAAAAAGATTTTGGACAAAAAGAGTATATACTCGGGATAATCAGAAACGAGGTGGTTGCTGCTGCAGAAAAAAGGATAGAACTATCAGGCAATTACATTGAAATTGTTGTAGAAGTACTCATCAAAAACAGCAATATTGGAAACCTTAAACAACTGCTGGTAAACAATGAGTTCATATATGCTTTTTCCATTTAGAAATCAGAGAAAAAAGGCTTTCAGAATTACTTTCTGGTGTTGCACATTAATGACATTTAAAATAATCAAAAGGCTCTTTGCAATCCTGGCACTGGTAAAGAGCCTTGCAGGCAGTACTGCCAAATTCGCTTAATAGTTTTGTGTGTGTGCTGTGGCACTGGGGGCATTCAATACCATCGGCAGGTATTGCACCTGCATTGCCTTTGGGAGGGGCAATGCCATATTGCAGCAGTTTGGCTTTACCGGCTTCACTCATCCAGTCAGTCGTCCATACCGGGGATAGTACAGAAATGATCTTTACATTTTTAAAGCCCTGTTCCAGTAAAGCAAGCCGGATGTTCATGGATATCATGTCCATAGCCGGGCAGCCTGTGTAAGTTGGCGTGATGGTTACCTGTACCTCATCATTGCTGATAGACACATCCCGTACAATGCCCAGGTCGAGTATGGTAAGTACCGGTACTTCGGGGTCGCATACGGTTTGCAGTATATCCCATACCTTTTGGGTTGCTGTGTTTGTGCTGTTATGTTGATGTGCCGGTATCAATTTTTTATGCTTTAAGTTTCAAAAATGGTTGGCTTTACTGCTGCTTATTGGTATGCTGTATAAGTGAGTGACACAACAATGATGAATACAGAACCAATGCGTGTATCAAAAAACGGACATGCTTAACAGCCCCCAACTTATCAGCCCGCCAACTGAGTTGGGGGCAAGCAATCAACTTTTGCCTAACCTTACCATTCATTTCCCGGATAAGTCCGTTGCACATATTGCAGTTCAGTTAAAATATAACCCATTGCTTCGGTATGTGTACCCTGTTTGCCGCCAGTGTACATATAAGCAGCGGGTGCATTATCTTTCATTACTGCAGCAAGGTTTGCTTCGGCCAGTACCTCCCGTACTTTTGTATCCCAGGCCGCTTTTATTTCAGCAATATCAACCCCGGTACCATCGGAGGCACAATACTGCTCGTAGTCTTCAGGCATAAACAGCTCACCGGTATAGGGCCATAGCACTTCAAAGGCAGCCTGCATACGTGTATGGCTTTCGGCAGTGCCATCGCCCAGGCGCAGTACCCATTCGCTGCTCCAGCGCAGGTGATAAGTTACTTCTTTTAATGCCTTGGCCGCAATCGCCGCTAATTGGTCGTCTTTACTATGCTGCAATTTTTCGTACAACAAAAATTGATAAGCACTAAAAAAGAACTGCCTTAAAATGGTTTGCCCCCAGTCGCCATTAGCAAGCTCCACCAGCAAACAGTTTTTAAATTCCCTTTCTGTTCTGAAATAGGCAAGGCTGTCTTCTGTTGCTTCGCTGCCAATCAGCGTTGCTGCGTACTGGTAAAAATTTCTCGACTGCCCCAGCAGATCAAGGGTTATATTGGTAATGGCAATATCCTGCTCCAGTATGGGGCCATGTCCGCACCACTCGCTGTTGCGTTGGGAAAGGATGAGGTTGGTATCGGCGAGGTGAAGGGAGTACTTAATAAGTTGATAAGTTGATAAGTTGGCAGCATCCTGCTCAATTGGGAGTAGTTTGTTTATTTGATCTGTTTGATTTGAATTCATGTGTTATAAATTTTTTCTTAAATAAGAGATGTAGCCGTTTAACATACGCTACACTTCATCAATTTTACTTTTTAAGGACTGAAGTACTGCTTCAGAAATATAACTGCAATCAAAAGCATCAATTATATGATTCAATGTTTCGCTCAATGATCCTCTGGCCATTATGCAATAGTGCAACTGGTCTTTATAAGTAAAACGACCATGCCCCTCTGCTATATTCGCTGTTGTATTTCTTAATGAGCGAATCAACTGGTCGTACAACCTGTATTTTTCATCCGGCGGAAAAGTATCAGCAAGGGTTTTGATTTCATTTTTCAGAGCCCTTGCCCTTTTCCATACTTCCAGTTCAGTAAAGCTCTGGTGTGATTTTTCATTCATGATTATTTCATTTAAATATCTGAATTTGGGGGGAATTTAGTACTGTGGTAAATATGATATCACCTAACAGCTAAAAGTTTCCCAACTAATCAACTAACTCTACATGTGCTTCACCTCCTCCGGTAAATCGTAAAAAGCAGGATGCCGGTAAACCTTATCGGCAGCAGGCTCGTACAATTCACCAGCTTCTTCGGGATTGGTAGCGTGGATGTATTTGCTTTCCACCACCCAGATGCTTACGCCTTCCTGGCGGCGGGTATATACATCACGGGCATTTTCAATGGCCATTTGCGCATCGGCAGCATGAAGGCT
>JANMDL010000587.1:0-2087 GCA_031376295.1 Chitinophagales bacterium | reverse complement strand
ACCTCCAAACTGGTTTTTACCAAGCGGCTGCTGGTGCTGGAGCAAAAAGCCACAGCAGGCGGACAGGTGGTGCAACCTTTTACGCCACAGTTGTACCGTACGCATCAAAAATTGATATACAATGTTAACATTGCAGGGTTAAATACTTTTAGTGCCGCACAGCAGGTAAAAGTGGTGATATTGCAGAACAACCGATGGGACAATGCACAAAGAGATATAGCTCCCACATTTATACGTGGAACTGTGCTGGAATACAATACGGAGAACAACAGCACTTTTGCCGCCGGTAAAGAGTGGCGCTGGCTCGACCTCCGCAGTTTCAGGCTGCAGAGCGACAGGGTACTGCGGGCCGATTACCGCAAGGATGGCACTGATATGTTCTTAAAAACAGACGGTGACCGAAGCGGGCAGAAATACAGTTATTTCAGGGATTTTAATGGCATGTACAGTACCGAAACCTATGAAACCATTAATCCCTTCACTCAGGGAGATTATGCCAAAGTGCATTTTAGTTTTGCGCCGCCTGGTAATAAGCCTTACAGCAACAAAGAATTGTATGTAAACGGGCTGCTCACCAATTACCAGTTTACGGCAGACAACAGGATGGTTTTTAACGATAGTACCGGCACTTACGAAGCCACACTGTTTTTAAAGCAGGGATTTTATAATTATGGCTACATAACTGTTGATACTAAAAACCAGCAGCGCTACGAGCTGGAAGGCGATTATTTTGAAACAGAAAATGTGTACACAATACTTGTTTATTACCGTGCATTTACCGACAGGGCCGATCAGTTGATAGGCGTAGGCACTTTATTGTCGCAGCGCAACAGGCCGGGGATAAGTTTTTAGGGCAAGTTGATAAGTTCAAAGTTGATAAGTTTAAAGTTGATAAGTTTGAATCTGCTCCATTAGCACATTGGCATATTAGCACATTAGCAAATTGTTGTATTGTGCTTCCATTCCCTTATCTTTGCCCCGGCAAGTCTTATACGACCAGCTCCTGTTGAACTCCCCCAGGGCCGGAAGGCAGCAAGGGTAAATGGTTGAGCGGTGCGATGTAAGTAACTTGCCATTTTTTATGCCCATACCTCAACGGATATTTTGGCTCTAACCGATTTTCTTTCCTTTTTAATAGCACCCTTTATTATCTTCGCAATAAATAATTTATTTATCATTAAAAAATAACCGCCCGGCGGTACATTAAAAGCATGAAATTTTTTATAGATACAGCAAATATTGCCCAGATTCAGGAAGCCAATGACCTGGGAATATTAGATGGGGTAACCACCAATCCTTCTTTAATGGCAAAAGAAGGCATTAAGGGATCAGAAGCCGTAATGGCACACTACAAAGCTATCTGCGAAATGGTGGATGGCGACATCAGTGCCGAAGTGATAGCCACTGATTTTGACGGCATTGTAGCAGAAGGTAAAGTGCTGGCAGCCATACACCCCAATATTGTGGTAAAAGTACCCATGATAAAGGATGGCATTAAAGCCCTGAAATGGTTTACCGACAATGGCATTAAAACCAACTGTACCCTGGTGTTTTCAGCCGGCCAGGCCATACTGGCAGCAAAAGCCGGGGCTACTTATGTTTCCCCGTTTATCGGCCGTATAGACGATAGCAGTTGGGATGGTATAGAGCTGATCAGCCAGATTTCGCATATTTACAGCCTCCAGGGCTTTAAAACGGAAATACTGGCAGCTTCTATCCGCAATGCACTCCACATCGTAAAATGTGCCGAAGCAGGTGCTGATGTGTGTACCTGCCCGCTTGATTCCATACTGGGCCTGCTCAAACACCCGCTTACAGATATTGGCCTGGCCAAATTTCTGGAAGATGCGAAGAAGTTTGCATAAAAAAACGCCCCGGGCTTTCACCTGGGGCATTTTTTTGATAACCAATATAATGTTAACCGCTCTTTTTCTTCTTTCCGCCCTTCTTAAACTCATCTATAACCTGCTCTGCCGTTTTTAATTGCTCCGTATTTTCTTTCTTTTTCACATACACATCAAATTCTTTGCTCACAGCACGGTTGCTTCTTAAAGTAACAGTGATATGCACTTTCTCCTCAGTAAAAC
>JANMDL010000584.1:0-6077 GCA_031376295.1 Chitinophagales bacterium | reverse complement strand
GAAGAAAACCATTACTGTTTTGGCTGTTTTTATATGTAATTTTTGCTTTTCACAGGAGATGGATATATTTCAAAGAGATTTAATTTACCAAAAAAATAAAATTGCAGAAAGAACTACGTATCGCACTAACGGCGGCTATTTGCAAAAGGAGATAGTTACTCATTATAATACGAAGGGGCAAAAAACAAAGCAGTATTGGTACTGGAATGGAAATACTGTGTTTAATAATGTGGAAACGTTTTACTATTCCAATCTTAACCTGCTCAAATCCTTAGTAGATTCTTTTGCGGATGGAGGTATTGAAAAAACGGCTTTTTTTTATAAAGGTAAAAACCTTATAAACCGGGTTACTATTAACCAAAATAATGACACGTGCTATTTCAGATACTACCCTGATAAAAAAACAGAAATTGGAAGATGGTATAGGGATGGTAAGGTATACAGGCATGATACGACATTTTTCGAAAAGGAAAACGTTAAATTAAGGTATTCGGGTACCGAGTGTACAAATGTCGATGATTGCCATAGTTGGCATTACCAATTTCAAAACATATTTGATAGAAAAGGGAATTTAATACAGGTTTGGCCTGATATTGTAATGCCATACATCTCATTTAAAAAATATATTTACGATAATAGAGGTTTGTTGATAAAAAAACAAGAATTTGATGTTGTTGACACCAAAGCGTTGTTAAGAACAGAATATTATTTTGTTTATGAGTAATACCTGTACTTGCTGACGAAATGGGGTATAATAGTTTTAAAGCTGTGGAAAAAATGACCGAATCAGAAATATTTGCTGCCAACAGGCGATTTCTTGATGATTGTATTGCCGCCGGTGATGAACTTATTTTTTTCATACTGTTACCGATGTTACAAAAGTAGTTGGTCAATTTAGAAAAGAATTAGATTATCTCATTGAAAAGGGTTTTCTCTTACTTTAAAATAGGATGGGGATGATAAAATAGAAAGTATGAACAGTGAAATTGAAAAAGTAATCAAGAAAGTACTTGCAATTCCGCATGATTTCCATGAGAGGAAGAATGCATCTTCAATAGATTTATTAAATGAGTCTGGCTATTTAGAATTTAATGAGTTGATACAGCAAGAAAATATAATTGAAATATTGAAAGCGGATCCAAATTTAATTACTGAATGGCTGCAATGGTCCGATGATAAAAGGAGTACACCAACTTGGTATTTTACAAGAGGTGACGATGGCTGGTGTTTTGTTGGACATTCACCTGAAGGCAACGAATTTAAAGAAATCAATACAAAAGATGAATTTAAAGCTTGTGCAGCATTCATAAAACTTGAAGCAGAAAGGATTAGGTTGAACCGCTAATGCAATCAAATAGGCCAGCCTACTTGCAATGTATCAAATGTATTGGTGGCATAAAGTTCATTGAAATAATAATAACAATAAGGCTTTACTGCTGCCCAATGCTATGCCGTAAAAGTGAGTGACACAACGATGCTGCCATGAAAAACTAAAGCTGGAGACTAAATAGTTGCATCATGTTGTTGTGCCAGGTTTATAAGGGCTGATTATACAATACTCAAGTAGCTTGGATTTACTTACCGATTTAAAGGGGAATATCATAGGGGGTATTTTGTAAATTTCACCTTTCTTTCCAGAACGCCGTATCATTCCACTTGTTTTCCATACCATACTGCTGCTGCAACAAAGGCAGGTAAGCAGCAAATGCTTTTTCAGTAATGTACTGATAAGCAGGTAGCGCTTCATCTGCACCGGCGAGATGATCGGCAATGGAATTGCCTGCATAGCAGCCGCCACCCAGTGCAGATGTGATGCCATAAGAGGAGATGGGGTCATATGCAAATGCAGCATCACCCACAGCCAGCCAGTTATGCCCACAGATGCTGGTAAGTATGGATGTGCCTGCAGGCTGTGTATGAAGGCCTGTGGTGGCAGGTGGTGCATAGCCCTGGGGGAATAGTGTACTTATCAATTCTGTTTCTTGCATTGCCTGCCAGTAACCGGGTAACTTTTGTACTGCTTTTGGCAACAGCTTTGCATCCGTCATAAAGGCGGTAACAATGCTGCTGTTATTTACAGCGGCTGCATACCACCAGCCATTTTCCACGGCTTCTATATGGGAAAGTTGTGAGATTGGTTTGTTATCATCCAATTTAAAATGGGCTACAACACCCGTTAATGTATCGTAGTGCTTTCTTTCAATGCCGAGGCAGCGGGCAAATTTACTGTTGCGCCCGGTAGCATCTGCCACAAAGCGGCAATTAAAATCAGAGATGGGCCTATCGGCTGTTTTTACCTGTAAATTCCAATGTCCTTTGTTTTCATCAAATACAGCCTGCATTAATTTAGTATTGGGTATAAAATCAACGTCTTTTTGCTGCGCCAGCTTAATCAAATCAGTTTCAAACTGCTGCCGTTGCAGGTGCCAGCCGTTGCCAGCGGTTTGAAAAATAAAATCTTTCTCCTGCACTTTGTTGCTGCCCCAAAGGTACCTGTTGCCATAGCAGGGCAGGTGAGCGGCATCATGTAAAATATGTGCTGCACCCAATGCCTGCAATACCGGCAGTGCAGCAGGTGGTAAGGTTTCACCCACTTTTACCGGCACTGTAGCGGCAGCTTCAATAATGGTGCTTTGTATGCCCCGCTGCTGCAGCATTAAAGCAGTGGCGACCCCGGCAGGGCCGCCACCAATAATGCAAACATCCAGTATGGGTTGTTTTGTATTAACGCTCCCCACGTGATAACGTTTTGCGTACACGTCTTGGTGCATCGCTTTCTGCTTTTGATTGTAAGCGTACCTGCTGCTGAGGCATTGCTTCGGTGCCGATATTTTCGGCATACACTACCTGCTCAAAAGTAGGATCTGTTGTTTCAAAATCCTGCCTGCCGGTTTCCACCCAATACTCCGCAGGCAGCAAACCCGCAGCTTTACCCGGTTCGGCATTGTGCTGCACAATGATGCCCAGGTTATGCCATTTGGCCACCATGGCATTTATCTTTTTTACATACGAAGTGCCAAAATCCCTCAGCCAGTCCTGCCGGTAATCAAAATGCTTCAGGCGCTGCCCTGTTGGAACCTGCTCATTGCTCAGCCGTTTAAAACTATCCATGCTCAGCACCTGGTTGGGTACACGTGCTGCCCAAAAAGAGGGCAGCGGCAGGTAAGTGGATGGGTCGTAACCGGAAAGGCAACTGGCTTCATCTGTTTGCCAGGGTACACCCAACCAGCGGGTGAGCGTGCCGGGGCCACTGGCGGACAATGTACCGCCGGGTTGCAACACAATTTTTGTGCTCAGTAATGGCCCCCAGTCATCCTGCGGTGTTGCATCTTCAGCCATAATGTTCAGGCGAAAGGCTTCCTTCCACATCTGCGGTACCCGCATGGGCCAGGTAAGTTCTATGCCGGGATGAAAAGGCCCGCCCAGGCAATCATCCAGGTTGGTTTTGGTGAGCATGTGCGGCTGCTCCTGCAGTGGCACATCTTCCAGCGTTTTATATACCGGTAGCTGGTTGGTGGTAAAGTTTCCATCGGCCCAATTGGCCAGCCATTCATATTGCGTAATGGTTACAGAAAGGTTTACAATCGCAATATCTTCATACTCGCCAAATCCGTCACCATAAAACGAAGTGAGTGCTGCAGGCGTATATGCTTCACCGGCAGGGTTGCGGAACCAGTTGAAAACCCGGCGGCGGAGCGGTTCATCGGCAGGGCTGTTGCTGCTGAGTTGTTTCAGCAGTTCGGCTTGCGTAAAATCAGATGGTGAGTTTTGCCCGAAGACCATAAAAAAGCCCTGGTTAACCCATTGTGTTTGGGTCATGCGGCTCAGTACCGGATAAATATGTTCCCAAAAATCAGGCTGTGCAGGTTTTTTAATCCAGCCCAGCTCTGCCGTCATATTGTACACCACATCGTACATGCTCACAGCACCGTACAGTCCCTGTCCAAAATTGGGGGGTGTAACCGCTACCATGGCGGGTTCTGCTTCCAGTACCGTTCCATCGCTAAGGGTTATGGTGGCCCTTACCGGCCCGTCCGAAATATCATCGTGCCAGGTATCATTGTTGGCAAATGTAATGGCCTGGGCATTGGTGTATGAAGCTGAATGGCCATCGCCACCCAACACAATCAATCGCCCTGACCCGTCCGTACGCAATTCACCAAGGGGAACAGGTATGTCCATAAAAGTTCCTTTATCAAACTGGTAAGCCGGCCCGCTGGTATTAGCACCATCAATAGAAATACTGCCGGGGTCAATAATCAGTTTGCTGCGGTCGGTAACATCCGCATTGCGAACAGAAGAAGGAATAGCCATATCCTGCAGATCCAGTGCATTGTTAAACATGTACCAGCCTGCTTTGCGGTTGGCAATATGCACCCGCCAGTTTATTTTGGCATCAGCGGCAGTAATTTCCTGCACTACTTTGCCATCAGAATCTATGCCGTAAATGCGGAAACGGGCAGCCTGTTTTTTTACACGGCCCTGCTTGTCTTTAAATCCACCCGGCGGGTTGGGTACCTGTCCGTTTACTTCGGGACCGATAAAATAATCTTCCTCAGTTGTTGCCGGTGCATTTCCTACACGGGCAATGCCCACCGCAGGATAAATAAGGGCTTTTACAATAGCGTTGCTCATAATTAATGGATTGGTTTAATAAATACAATTTACAGTACAATGTCGTTTAGTTTCGATTTTCCAGCGAAACCATTCTATCACCCCTTTGGGGTTTAGCCCGATATCCTGTTAATATTCTATAATACTGACATCCGCCTTTGGCGGATTATACTTTTGCTACACTAAATGACATTGAATTTACAATAAGCTAAGTACCGTAAAATAGTTGAATTGAATACCCGCATTTATACGTTATTACGGTGCAGGTAAAAACACCTGATGTTTTATTTATTGCTGCAGATTTTTCTTGAGATATGATTGGAGGTTGCTGAACTTGCCAGCAATACCGCAGTAAAGAGCAGTAGTACCCTTAGTTGTAATTAGGCAATGAAAATGTAAAAGTACTTCCCTTTCCCACCTCGCTGGTAAACAATAAGGAACCGCCATTTTTTTGAACAAGATCCCTGCAGATTAGCAGTCCAAGCCCCGTGCCTGTTTCCCTGTTGGTGCCGGGAGTGGTATAATAACTGTCGCTGAACAACAGTTGCTGCTTATTGGCCGGTATGCCAATGCCTGTATCTTCAACAATTACATTGATAAAGTTGCCGGCGTTTTCCGATTTTATCTTTACACTGCCGCCTGACCCCGTAAATTTAATGGCATTGGCCAGCAGGTTTCTCAGTATTATTTGTGCTGAATTTTCATCAGCAAAAGCGAAGGAGTCCCAGGTTACTTCGTTGATGAGCCGGATATTTTTTTCTGCGGCATTTCTCTCCAGGAACCGGATGGTTTGTTCAGTAAGCCGGGTGATTGAAATTTCGCTGGCTGTAATTTCGGTTTGTTGAATCTGGCTGCGGGCCCAGGTAAATAAATTGTTCATCAGGTTGCCGGTTTGCTCCATGTTATTTCTTATCTCCGGCAGGTAGGCTTTAAAGTCTTCGGCAGAAAGCCCCACTTTTTCAATGCTGCGTAATAATAAAATAATTGAATTAACCGGTGTACGAAGGTCGTGACTTATGACCGAAAAAACCTTGTCTTTAAGTGCATTCAGCTTCTTTAGTTCTTCTTTTTTTTCACGGAGGGACTTTTCAAATTTCCATACCTCAAATTTAATAAAATACATGGTAAGGAAAATGAACAAAAGGCCTGATATGTAGTTGATGGCTGTAAGCACCCTGTCGTGGGGATAATTATAATCTGGAGTTAAAAATTGCATGGCGGGTTGCAAAAAAAAGTGAACTGCAAGAAAGCAGGCAAGTACCCAACAAAAGGTAACCAGTATCTGGTGTCGGAGATGCAGAAAGAAGAAAGTAAACATCATGTACAGCAGCAGGTAAATCTCCAGGCCACTATCATTGGAAAAAACAGCCATTGCTGTTAGTGATGCAGGAAAAAATATAAATGAAACCACAATTGCTTTGTGTATGCATTACAATCAATACCGGAAAGCAATTGTGGTTTCA
>JANMDL010000565.1:0-5668 GCA_031376295.1 Chitinophagales bacterium | reverse complement strand
TATCCATTTTTCCTCGTCGATCTGCACTTTATGCACCGGACCGGTAAAATCTACTTTTGTGGCCAGCCCGTAACGTATCTCAGCGCCCATCCTTGCTGCCTGCTTCTCAAAATGTATCATCATTTCGGGCCCCTGTACCCCATCAGCATAACCGGGATAATTCTCCACCTCTGTTGTAATGGTTAACTGACCACCCGGCTGAATGCCCTGGTATAGCACCGGTTTCATATTGGCCCTGCTGGCATAAATGGCTGCAGTGTACCCTGCCGGTCCGCTTCCTATGATTAAACAATGTACCTTTTCGTTTGCACTATTATCCATGCTTTTGTTTTTTAATGAAGATAAATAATTTCAGGAATATACGCTGCTATTGCCACATTCAGTTTTATAAACCTTGCCTGCAGTATAGACAGTGCTATCTTGGTATAATAAGCGTTTTGTACCAGGCTGCATAGCCGCAAAATGCACCCAATGCCCCGTTATTGATGTTGCCAAGTACTTTATTGGGCTGTGCAAAGGGGTTACCGATGCTCTGGTAAGCAAATTCCCAGGTATTCCAGAAGATGAAGGTAGGCCTGTCGATATTGCAGAGTTTTACTGTTACTGTATCGCCTCTTTTAAAATAATTACTATCGTATGATACCCTGTTATTCCTGTCAATGCCGGGATCTACCTGCAGTTCATAAGTTACGCCGTCAATCACTGCATCATCAAAAACTGAGTTTTCGCCAGGCAGAAACCGGCCCCTGTTTTTCTTAGTAAAATAGCGGATATAATTGCCGAGACCAGGAGGATCGCTTGCTTTAACAATCAGCACCACTTTATTGGTATCGGGATTAAGCGGCGCCGTTTTCCACCAAAGGCTGTCGGGTACTTTCGTTAAAAGCGGAATTTTTGTTGTGGCGGTATATTCTTTACCCTCAGCTTTTATAGTAAGTGTGTATTGTTTGTCAAATTCGCCGGTAAAAGCAGTGGCTAGTGATGAACTGTCAATTGAATAATAATAAAAAGTGATTCCTGGTGCTATTGGCAGTGCATATTCCTTTAATTTATGGGTACGGGTGCCATTCGACATGGTTACTTCAGCATTACGCACAAATGAGCTGGTGAGTACCAACGGGTCAATTTTGCCAAAAAAATCCAGGCTTTTATTTAAAACCACGGTGGGTGCAAGGCCATTTTCAATCTGCGCATCAACCACAAGTACCTGGGGCGCATTCTTAAGGTCAAAATTTACATCTTTTTCGCAGGATGCAAGTGCCAGTGCTGCAATAAAAACTATAACGAAATACCTCATGCTGCAAAATTAAGTCAAAACACCTGATTGGCAAGTGCAAAAACGCAAATCTGCTGCATGATATCTACAGCCCTAATGCAGTTTTAAGCACTGATTCAAACTCCGCTTCTTTAAATGGCTGTTCAAAAAAAACGCGGTAATTATTTGCTTTATTTACAATCAGCGTTGCAGGTATGGAGCCGCTCCACTTTTTATCAATCTGGGGGCAAAAATAATCAGCATCAGTTTCCGCAAGCCATAGATTAGTTGTATTGAATTTTTTTTTCTTTACAAAAGCCCTGATCTTGGCCGGGTACTCCGACTGTGGGTCGAGGCTTACCAACAGCAATTTCACTTTTTGCCCGGCATATTTTTTGCAAATCTTCAGCAAATAAGGAATCTCTTCCACACAGGGTTTGCAGAAAGTAGCCCAGAAATTGATTACCAGTACAGAGTCGGATGTGGCTGCATACGCTGCCAGTTCCTTCATTTGTATCTTTTGTATTTTTTGTGCATCAGCAAAGAAGGAACAGCGCAAAATCAATCCTGCTAAAAACAACGCTTTCACCGGCATTACTTTTTTTACAAAGTACGGTAAAAACTGCCGCATAGCCTGCGGAGAAATAGACTAAAAGGATGCAAATCATGTACACCAGTAACTCTGATGCGGTTAACTTTGATCCGGTCTGCTTTTATCAGTTCACTTTAGGCTTTCTTCTCTTCATTATTATCAGTTTTTGCACTTTGGCCGTTTCAAACTAATTTTGCCATCAGGAAAAATCAGTTGCCTTTTTTAGAGGCTGCTTTTTTAACCGTAAAGCAATAACCGGCCTGTAAAATGGTCATTTAAAAGAAAAAACAAAGCAATATGGCTTACGACGTAATCGTTCTGGGCAGTGGCCCTGGTGGTTATCCCGCCGCAATAAGGGCATCGCAATTGGGTAAAAAAGTAGCAATTATCGAAAAAGAAAGCCTGGGTGGCGTTTGCCTTAACTGGGGTTGTATACCTACAAAGGCGCTTTTAAAAAGTGCGCAGGTATATGAATACACCAAACATGCCGCCGATTATGGTATTACCGTAGGCAGTACCACACATGATTTTGGTGGTGTAATAAAACGCAGCCGTGGTGTGGCAGATAAAATGAGCAAGGGTGTTACTTATTTAATGAAAAAGAACAAGATTGACGTGATAATGGGTACTGGCAAGCTGGTGGCTAAAGATAAAATTGAAGTAACAGCGGCTGACGGCTCCAAACAGGTGGTGGAAGCAAAAAACATTGTAATTGCCACTGGCGGAAGGGCAAGACAACTGCCTACCCTGCCCATTGATGGCAAAAAGATAATCGGTTACCGGGAAGCAATGGTATTGCCGGGTCAACCCAAAAGCATGATTATTGTGGGCAGCGGGGCAATTGGGGTTGAGTTTGCCTATTTTTATAACAGCATGGGTACCAAGGTTACCATTGTGGAGTTTATGCCACGCATCGTACCCGTAGAAGATGAAGACATAAGCAAAGAACTGGAGAAACAATACAAAAAACAGGGCATTGAAATAATGACCAATGCTGAGGTACTGAGTGTGGATACCAGCGGCGATGGCGTAAAAGCAAAGGTTAAAACACAAACCGGCGAAATAACACTGGAGGCTGATATTGTACTTAGTGCTGTGGGCGTTGTAGCTAATATCGAAGGTGTGGGACTGGAAGAACTGGGCATTAAAACAGAAAAAGGAAAGATTATTGTGGATGCCAACCAGCAAACCAGTATCCCGGGCATTTACGCCATTGGCGATTGCACACCCGGCCAGGCGCTGGCACACGTAGCCAGCAAGGAAGGCATCAATGCTGCAGAGCATTTGTCCGGCCATCATCCTGAAGCTATTGATTACAACAATGTGCCGGGCTGTACTTACTGCACACCCGAAATAGCCAGTGTGGGTTATACAGAAAAAGCAGCTAAAGATGCAGGCTATGAAGTAAAAGTGGGCAAATTCCCCTTTATGGCAAGTGGAAAAGCAAGTGCTTCTGGTGCTACTGAAGGTTTTGTAAAAGTGATTTATGATGCCAAATATGGTGAGTTTTTGGGTTGCCACATGATAGGCAGCAACGTAACAGAAATGATTGCCGAGGTGGTAACTGCCCGCAAATTAGAAACTACAGGGCATGAGATACTCAACGCCATACACCCTCACCCCACTATGAGTGAGGCCATGAAGGAAGCTACGGCTGTGGCTTATGGCGAAGCAATTGATATTTAACGATTTTTTTGTACTGATATTTAAAAAAGGTTTGCCCCGGCAGACCTTTTTTTATTCCTGACGTTACGGGTATGTACAAAACAAAACCATCTATCTGCCAAAAACGTACATAAGTAAATAACAGCAGCAATTACTAACTGCAAACAGCAATGAACGTAACAGTAAAACGTACTTTTAAAGCCCCGGCCGGCAAAATTCACGACTCTGGCAATACAAAATATCTGCACCCATTGTCTTGCAGATATACCATCCGGAAATTTGCCTTTTTATTCGCATTTATTTTACTGTGTGCCGCTGCCAATGCCCAATTACAGTATAAAAAAGAATACAATGCCAGCAACACATTATTATCTGAAGGCTGGGTGGAAAACGGTATACGGGTAAAGTACTGGAAGTTTTATACGGCACAGGGAAAGCTGAAAGAAGCAGGGCATTTTGCAGCCGGAAAAAGAGCTGGATATTGGTATTTTTACAATGAAAATGGCACCAAAACAGCAGAGGGCAGTTTTGCAAATGATGAAAAAACAAACTGGTGGAAGTTTTACGTAAATGGCAAAAAAGAATCTGCTGTACAATACAGCAACAACCTGCGAAATGGCTACTGCCTCAGGTACAGTAACGGGGATGTGTACAAATGCGAAAAATATAAAAACGACAGCAAAATCAGCGAGTGGACAGATATGGCCAGTTTTATGAGGGACAATCCGGATTTTTAACCGTTTAGCATCGGGTGCCATACCCATAAAAGTCTTTCTCAAAACAGGCTGAATCATCAGCGAAAATCTGTAACAGAACTTACCTGAACATTCCCTTCTGTACTAATGCTTATATTTGTTATGGGCAGCATCTGCCGGTATTACAAATCCCGATTAAGATACATTCGCTCCAATAACAAATCAAATAAGTAAACAATATGCAACAGGTAAAAAACATCATCATCCCCGGCACAAACAGTAAGCCCTTTGCACTTGATATTTTTTACTTAGAAGATACAAAGCCCAACCCTGTTGTGGTATATGCACATGGCTTTAATGGGTTTAAAGACTGGGGAAATTTTGATATCATTGCCAAAAGATTTGTGCAGGAAGGCTTTACACTGGTAAAGTTCAACTTTTCTCACAACGGCACCACACCGCAAACACCCGAAGACTTTACCGACCTGGAAGCATTTGGCAACAACAATTACAGCATTCAATTAACAGATTTGCAGCGGGTTATTGACTGGCTTTGCAACACTAATAATTCTTATGCTGGGCAAATCGATACCAGTAACATCAGCCTGATTGGCCACAGCATGGGCGGTGGCATCGCCATACTGCATGCCGCTACCGATAGCCGGATAAAAAAATTAGTTACATGGGCCGCCATCAGCGAATGTAAAACGCCCTGGGGCAACTGGCCTCCCGAAAAAATGCAGGAATGGAAACAAACCGGCGTGCAATACTATACCAACAGCCGCACGCAACAACAGATGCCGCTTTACTACCAGTTGTACCTGGATTATGTGCAGCACCACGACCGGCTCAATATCCGCACAGCCATTAACAGTATTTGTATACCAATACTCATCTGCCACGGCACCATGGATATGGCCGTACCTGTTGAAAATGCGCTTTTACTTAATGAATGGCAGCCGGCAGCCAAATTATTTACCCTGCAAACAGATCATGTTTTTGGCCGCAAACATCCCTGGGTGGAGGATGGACTACCAGCGGCAATGGAGGAAGTGCTGGGTGTGAGTATTCTATTTTTGAAAAGCTAAAGTAATTATGCGTGATGAATAATAAGTGGTAAGTATTTTTTGGTTCAGCCTTGTTTTGCTGCAAGCGGTATTAAAGTTACAATTGATATAATTAAAATACTCAACGCTCATTATTGAAACCCTCCAACCTTAACCGTTGAAACTTAACCCTTCAACTGCGCCTCAAAATCATCAGGGGTAAGAGCTTTGTCGAGGGTAAACTCCCCTATCCTGCTGCGGCAGAGGCTGCTGAGGTAGCCGCCACAACCAAGGGCTGCACCAAAATCGTTGGCAAGGCTGCGGATATAAGTGCCGGTACCGCAGGTAACTTTAAAATACACCAGCGGCAATTCAACGCCTGTTACCATAAAAGCATTTGAAATAACAGGCGTTG
>JANMDL010000556.1:0-1921 GCA_031376295.1 Chitinophagales bacterium | reverse complement strand
CCGCCAGACCTAAAGTCTCTTGAAGAAATTGGAAGGGGAGCGGCACATTCATCCCACACCCAATTTTGTTTCGATCGCCACGAGCTGTACTACGTGAAGGATGAGGTGATTCCCGCGATCACGTGTTCGCTGAAGCGTCGTGGGGATCGGAGTGGATGATGGCCTGGTTTCACAATTTACAAAACCCGTTGTGGCAATCGTAGCTACGGATATCACGTGCAACAATTCGTCGGGGCCGAACTATTCCAACTTGTCAGCAACAATACGAAAGGACATGGCTATGGTGTAACGTCGGTTTCGTAAGTGGCCGGCAGTTCCGTCGTCCAACAGTGGGCGTTGACGACGACGACGATAATGGTAATACCAACAATGAGAAGGTGAATGAAATGCTCGCCACCGCCGCCAGGATAGAACAACCACAACAACAACCACAACAAAACGCCGCCCGGCCGGCGCAGCTCGAATGGACGTATTGTACGTTCAGCAATCAATCGTATCGGCCGAACAAGAAGAAGCGCATACCAGCGATTACGACGACGGCGGTGGTCAATGATAATGGTGCTGCGACTGCTACTACTGCTGCTACAACGGAGCATGTCATACCAAGGACCACTGCGACGGCGAATCATCATGTGACGACGTAGAGCCAGAATGACGACGACGACGTCGTGAGCGATAGTAAAACGGCGCCCCATACTTTGCCGGAGACGCTGGATGATACAGTGGTAGCTTCCCAACACCACCAGCTCCAAACATGTCATCGTCGACCGCCGAAACGAAAACATCCGCCGTTAACGATGACGAGGTCGCTGTGTCGTTGTCTCATCAACCAGCAGGAACCGATTCAAGAGACACCAGCGGCCTCGGAGATAATGTGGCTGTTGCTTCGCAAGTACCTTCGCCGCCGCCGCCGCCGCCTATTAGCGACGACTCCACCGCGGCAGCACCGAGCAGTAGTAGTAGTAGCGATGCCACCACCACCACAACCGACGAGGATGATGACACAACAACCAACAACAACAACTTTTTCCGAAACCAATCTCCTCGTGGCATCGTTCGAGGGATGGATGCACGGTGGACCCGATGGTACCAATGGGTTGCGGTAATTTTCTTAACAGCAAGCCGACCACATGATACGCGAACAAAAGGCAGTTGAGGAGGGGAAGTGATAAAGCGCTACGCGGGGGCGAGTGTATGCTCACGCGATGATAGCTACACGAAAACGAGCGATGGACATTGCAAACGAACTCACTTACCACGTAAAAATAAGCATCATGTGCGTTTATATAATTAGGATTCCCAAAAAAATGTCTTCTATCATCATCAACGCCGCTGGAGATGTCGGGTGGTAGCAGAAACGTTAAGCCGTTTCATCTTTACCTTTCAAATTAGGATTCCCGACGAATCAATTGATCGACGGCATCGGCCGGGTGGCAGATGCCGCCGGGCAAGACGCTCCAACCGAAAAGGGCACATAAGATTTCGGCCATGCTAATCACGACCTCGTCGAAAATGGCGCGGCTGAAGATAGTACGTGGGTCGCGATGGCGTGGACCATGGCAGGCCAAGTGCAAGGGGCTAGCCGGCCCATCTTTCGAGGAACGTAAAAGTCGATACGTAGTAACACTCAAAATGCTCAATCGCATCTTGAACTCGTTCGGGTTGATACCCTGCGTGTTCCACAGCTTCTCGAGTTGTTGCGTGATCGGGTCCGGGTCATCGCGGTTTAAAACCAGCGTAAACTGCTCGATGAAGAATCGGATATGCGAGAGGTTAGCGGTCGTAAAACCCAACGGGACGGCCAAAAAGAAACGACGCTCCAACGGATAGCCGCAAATCGCGTGGATTGCAAACGCCAAATCGCGATCGTTGGTCGTCGCGGCTACCAGCGCAATCGCCTTGCGGTTCATGAAAGCGAACA
>JANMDL010000501.1:0-3163 GCA_031376295.1 Chitinophagales bacterium | reverse complement strand
TACAGTTTTTGTTGTATGTTAATGTACTTTTCGTCGCAGCCGCTGTTGGCCGCATTCAACCGCCAGGTACCATCGGCATTTATTTCATATACAATATTGGCTGCGCAGGGCCGCTGTTTAACCAGTGCCGCTTGGCTATCGAATTTTACGCCATCATATACAGAAGTGTAAGAGAGTCGTTTCCATTTGCCCACGGGGCTTTGTGCTGCACAACTGCCTGCGGCGGTAATAATCAGTAGAAACAATATGATTTTTTTCATTTGACTGATATTTGTAGTATTAAAATTGTTTCCTATTGGCGTGTCCGTTTCTTTTCCAGTGCCTCAATCTTTTTGTTTGCTTCAATGAGATAGAGGGTAAGTTCTTCTATTTTAGCCATCATCCTGGTCTGCATATCACTTACGTCCACCCCTTCCTTTTGCAAAATCGCTGCCGCAGGAATACCCGGCAGGTGATGGTTGGCTTTTATAAACTGCTCCACTTCAGCCAGCGGTTTCAGGCAATAATCTTTTTCAAAAACGTAATCGGCCCAGCCTGTGTTGATACGCAGCTCCTTTGCCCTGATGCTGCCATTAACTGCCAGCCGGTATATACCTGGATTATCTGTACCAATCCCTACACTACCAAACCCATCAATAAATACCCTGTTGGCAGAGTTTGTATATAAGGCAATGGGGTTATTGCCTGTTGTACCGATAGAAACAGTATTGCCATTATCAACGCCACCCAAATAGGTTTTAAGCTCAATAGAGTTGGATGGGTTACGTATCACCAATGCGGTGGTATAATCCATAGCAGTTTGTATAGTGGCTCTTGCATTTACATCGGGCGTAGCCGTTCCAATGCCTATCTGGCTGGTAGTGGGTGAACCAAGTATAACATCACCGCCATTATAATCATTTACATAAACCCTGCCGAGTAATTTACCGCCCCTTATATAAGTGTCTTCGGTATTGCCATAATTGAAATGGGAATTATACGATGACCCTAAAATGGCCAGCGCCCCGGCATTTACATCCGGCCCGCTCTGTCTTCTTTTACCTACCACCAATGTATGATCGGGTGTTTGATTGACCAATAAACCAATACCGGTATTTTGAAGTGAGTTGCCAATTTTTATTCTGTTGCTTTCAAACACATGTACGTTTGTGCCTATGGAAACTGAGTTGGAAATATTATCAGTTACGTTTCCATTTAAGTCATTGTTGTTGCCAATAAGTATATTGTCGTTGCCATTGCGGTGAAAATATCCGGCGGCATAACCCATATACATATTACCAGTTCCATTGGCACCGTACCCCGCTGCCTGGCCAATAGCGATAGTACTAACTGCTGCAGGGTCGGCATTGATACCACTGTTAACCCCCATAAAAACATTATTCTTTGTTCCGTCAAACTGGGCTATCCGGATATTATTTGTTTTAATGAGTAAAGGCACATCATCCGTGTTACCAATAAAGTTGGCCGTAGTGTTGCCACTGTTGCCCAATAAGCCCCAGCCACCACCACTGCCCGGCTTATTGTTGCTGAGTACCACCCATTTTTGCTCTGCCCCGTCAAACAGCAGGTTTACAATGCCCTTATCGGCAATGGTAATATCGGTATTGGCACCGGTAATGATCCTGTTGTTTGTGGGTGCCGAAGCATACAGGTTGTTTACCTGCATGGTAAAGCCGCTGCGGTTAAACAGGGTTACTAATCTGCCCTCCACCCCCTGCGTTAAGCCAGCAATGGAAAAGTCGGCAGTAGGGCCTGCGATGCGGTAAAAACTAAAACGGTTGCTGTTCACATCTAATGCCAGCGTAACCCCATCAGCCACCACAAGGTCGGCACTGCGAAAGATAACATCACCATACACATCTAATGCTGCCTGTGGTGTGGTGGTATTGATACCCACATTTTGTGCAAATGATATTTTGCATAAAATAATAAACGAAAGGAAAAATGCTTGTTTCATTTTATACTTTTTGATAAGTAATAGTTATTCTGTTTGTAGTTATTTTCAACGAAGCTTTTTCACCAGGCGTATATATATGCGTAAGTACTGCGCTGCCATTTACAAAGCTAAGCGTATAAGTAGTGGTGGTAACTGTGGGTAACTGTGTAGTTAATGTAATAGTACTTCCACTTACGCTCCAGGCAGCATTACTTATGGCTGCAATAGCTTCGCAATCTTTGGCTGCCTTTACATAATGCCTGCCATTGGCATCAAAAACATATTTCATATCTGCCGCACAGGCAAAAGATTTTACAATCGTTTTCCAAAGGTCTTGCTTGCTGCCATCGGCATTTACCAAAACATTGCTTATACATTTCCAAGAGCCAACTATGCTTTGAGCTTGTATGGCACAAACAACCATTATCGCTACTACCAATAAAATTATTTTTTTCATACTATTTATTTTCTGCTTTAGCCAGGCCGGTTATTATTTTTTTTAGTACATTAATTTCTTCCTGCAATTTTTTATTGTATGCTTCCAACTTTTCAATACACACATCGTCATCCATGGCGTTTGTCAGCAATAATTGTATTTTACGGTAATTGTACTTTTGTAAATACATTCCTGCTGGTATTGGTACCTTCTCCCAATTGCCCTGACGCATTGAAACCGGTTGCCCAAACCGTATTATCAGTTTTTACTATTACGGAATGGCTTTCTCCTGCACTTACATTTTTTACATTGTCCATTATTTTTACAGGCGTACTCTTACTGATACTGGTGCCATCGCCCAACTCCCCGGTTCCATTGAAACCGGTTGCCCAAAGCGTATTGTCGGTTTTTAAAATGAGTGAATGAATAGAACCTCCACTAATGTCTTTTACATCGTCCATTATTTTTACAGGCGTATTTTTATTAGCAAGCCCGCCATAACCCAATCCTCCCGATCCGCTGTAACCGGTGGCCCAAAGCGTATTATCAGTTTTTAATATGAGCGAATGAGTTCCTCCGGCACTTATGCTTTTTACATTGTCCATTATTTTTACAGGCGTATTTTTATTAACAAAAGAGCCATCTCCCAATTGCCCTTCAGCATTTCTACCCACAGTCCAAAGCGTATTGTCAGTTTTCAAAATAAGCGAATGGCCAGCTCCTCCGGCACTTGCATTTTTCACATTATCCATTATTTTCACGGGGCTGCTCTTGTTAGTGTTGGTGCCGTC
>JANMDL010000487.1:0-6335 GCA_031376295.1 Chitinophagales bacterium | reverse complement strand
GATGACTTCGATGGTTTGTTTCATGGTTTGAATGATGTTGTGGTTGGTTGACTACTCGACGCGGACCCGGATGCCTTTGCCAGCCGTGCAGAGTTTGCAGGTTGATGCATCGTGCTGCTCGTCCCAAGTCAGGCTTCCGTCCACTGGGTCCACTTGAAACGACTTGTGGACGACTCGGGTGATGAACAGCTTGGCTCCCTTTGACGCATTGGCCTTGCAGTTCTTGAGGGCTTCCTTGGCGGACGTTTCAGAGCGGCCCCAGCAGTTTGGACCCACGCAGACAAAACGGTGCTCGGCGTCCACAGGGTTCTCACTCTGGGTGCTCGTGAGGATGATGTGTTTCATGCGGATTCAGGCTGCGGCGATGACGAGTTTGATGCTGCCGTCCTGCTTGGTGGAACGGCTGACGAAGTGGCCTTTCCTGCGAGCTTCCTTGGTGGCTTTGTGGACGGCGTAGAGTTGCAGGAGACGGCCGTAGTTCTTGCCGACTTCCTGCTCGACGTGACCGGCCCACAAGTCGGCGGTGAAGCCATACGAGTTGTCCTTCTGTTGTTGCACCGCGATGTCGTATGGGCCTTTGAGCCGGATGACGTAATCGCCCTTGATGGTGTTGCTGGAGTAGCCGCGTGCGGTGGTGTTTTGGAGGAGGCTCAGGCCAAGCTCTGTGGAAGCCAGCCGCAAGGCTTCGATGTCTTTAATCTGGGTTTTGATGGTGGTGAAGTGACTCATTGTTGATCCTTTCGTGGTTGATGGTTTGATGGGTGAAAATGGAGAGAGGCGACGGAACAAACCGCCGCCTCCCCTTGTGATGGAACAGGACGACTACGCAGCAGGATTGACCCGGCTGCGCTCAATCTCGATCTCGTCTCGGTGAACGATGAGTTGAGCGCCGAGACCTAAAGGCTCCCGCTGCAAGGTGAGGTTGATGAGTTCCACGGCTTCGAGAACCTGCTGCTCGTTTCTGCCGTGGGTGATTTGGTTGGCATCGAACTGCAATGACAACCGGTGAACGGTGATGACTTTCATGTAGCTGCCTCAACGGCTGAGGCTTGGGGCAGATTCTCGAACATCTTCTGCACCTTCTGATAAACGTGCCGAAAATGACGAGCCGCCCGCAAAGTGTCCTTGGTTGGACGATTTTTGAGCACGTCCCACACGACCACGAACCCGCCGTCGAAGCCGGTCTCCACTTCGGCATACCGGCGGCCGTCACAGGCAAAGCTGAACTGCCCGTAATTGCCGCCTGCCGCGTTGTAGCCGTAGTAGGGTTTGTTGGTGGGCATCTCGTCGTAGTGAGCGTAGTTGGCTTCCTCGTCCACCATTTCGATGACTGGCGCATCCGGTGACTGATCGAACTCCAGATGGAAGCCGATGTCCTCGAAGAGTTGCCGGTCTTCTCGCCGGCAGGTGATGTGCATGTAGCAGCGATCTCCCATGATGAATTCCTTTCGTTTGGAGGTTTACGGAACATGGAGCGGGCGGCATGGCTGGTTCTCCACCAAGTCATCTTCCGCGAGCACCCCGCAGCGCAGGCATTGCCGGGTGTGCGGACTGAACAGGTGACTGTCCGCAGCCTTGGTTGTGGGTGGCGTGTTCTGACTCAGCCACTCGCTGGTGCTCATGGTTTTGATTTCCGTGGCCGTGACGACGGCGGCACCGCCACCGAAGGCATCGGTGCGAGGCTTCGAGCAGTCGTGCGACCACTCGAAGGTCACGCAGCCGCTGGGATCAAACTTTTCGAGCAGATGACTGATGAAAGCGCAGGCGGCATCCACGCCGCCGTTGCTGGAGTGCAGCCACAAGGCAGGTTTGCCATCGTCGGTTTCCGCCGTGGTTTCAAAATGCCAGCTCTCGACGTGCTCCGTGAGTTCTTCGGGAAAACTGCCCGGCGGTTCATCCTCGTGCTGGATGCGACCGGCTTGGGCGGCCAGTTCCAATGCGTAGGCTTGGGCTTCTGATGTTGGCAAAGTGAAGACGAGACTGAAGTTGGTGAAATAATCGGCCATGTGTTTGTTGAGAGTTGAGGGTTGAGGGTTGAGAGACGACGTGGGTTGGCCCGCACGCTTTGGTTGATGTTGTGAAATTGAGGGACAGGGCCGCACCAGAACTTTCGTCCCAGTGCAGCCCCATCCCGGTTCTTTACGCAGCGAGGTGGAACTTCCTGACGCCGACTTGTCCGAACCGCTGCACGAGTTCGGTGGCGTCTTGCTTGGCGAGCTGACTGGCGTGGTTGGCCAGTTGCGACAGACCGTTGACCAGTCGCGTCTTGGCTCTGGCATTGTCCCGGTATTCCTCGGCCGTCTTGCTCAGGAGTTCCTTGCGGACGTTCTCCAGTTGCTCCTCCATCACCGTGTCGTTCACGAAGTTCATCTGCTTGAACTGGTCGATGAAGCGCACGAGACGATTGAGGGTTTTCTGATGCACGCCGGTTTCACTGTGGTTGATGGAGTGCAGCATCTCCGTGCAGAGCGTAGCGGTCTGTTCACGCAACGAAGCCACGCAGTCACCCACGAACGATTCCACGTCCTTGCGGATTTTCTGTCCGGCATCTGCGGCAGCCTTGTGACGGGCGGCAATCACTTCACGATGCTCGCTGATGGAGATGAGGTCGGCATGGATCCGTTCTGGCAACGCAATCTGGAACTGCTGCACATCGAACCCGTAGTAACGATCCATGTGCTGCGGGAACGGGAACGAAGCTTCAATCGCTGCCACCAACCGTTCCGGGTCAGTCACCAGCTTGTCCGCCATCCTGCGCCATTCCTCCGAAGCTTCACGACGCAGTGACGCATACTTGCCAAGGAACGACTGCTTGGCCTGCCAGAACTCAGACTGCATCTCTTCCAGCTTGCCCGTGACCTCCTCCAGCCGGGCATTGGGCAGGAAGTGCGCGATGCCGTTGAGGAACGGAAACGTGTTCGATTCCACCAAGGCATGAGCACGGCCTTCCACCACCGCCAGTCCCGCCAGTGCATCCTTGGGCAGCAGGCGTTTGTGCCCGAGACTGATCAAACGATCCGAGACATCTGTTTCTTTGAGTCCGAGGTCTTCCGGCCGGAGCTTCTTGGTGCCGCGCCAGTAGCGGACGCTCACTTTTAGCAGCACTCCTTCGCGGGTGAGCACCGCGAGGAGATCATTGTTGTGTTCCATGGAGAGCCTTTCACTTTTTGGATTCGAGATATTTGAGGTAGCAATACCAGCCTGTCAGCCCGACCAGCCCCCAGACGAACATGGGCATGATTAAGGTCAGAAGGTGGTAACCGATGAGGATCGCGACACCCCACACGATCACTTTGCGCAGTTCCATTGGGTGCCTCCTTTCAAAAGGAGAAGAGCCAGACCGTGGTGAAACGATCTGGCTCCTCACCAGGGTTGATGTCGTCTGCTAGATGCTGACGCTCTGGATCTCGCGCACCTTTTCCCGGATGGCCTCGATTTCCTTGTCGGCCAGACGCTTCTCTTTCTCCGCCTGCTTCACGACGGTCAGGGCTTCGTGCAGATCATTCACCACGGACTTGAGAGACGCCTTGATGGTCTCGATCTGCTGGATGAGCTGCTTGAGCGGGGATTCCTGCGGCTCGCTCTGGGCAACAGGAGGTGTGGTGGTGGTGGTTTCGGTTTTGGGCATGGTGGTCCTTTCTCTGGCCGGCTGAGTTGAATCAGCCGGTGGTGGGGTTGTGGTTGAGGTGGTTTGATCGGTGGGAGGTGTGGTCACCTGAGCTTGGGGCGCAGGAGTCACGGGCGGTGTGGCCGGAACTTTGGCCGGTGCCGGTCCATCCGGACGTAGCGGCATGACAATCATCTTCCGGCCTTTGGACTTGAAGACGACAGGGCTGAGGTCGTCCACGATGTTGATTTCGTTCAGGCCGAACTGAAGCGCCCGGATCATGTAGTCCCGGTTCACGCTGACGACACAGGCTTTTCCGCTGACCTGTGCTTCCACAATGGGGACAGCCACGGCGTGCGACTGATCCTTGTTGCGGCCCTGCAAGACGAGCGAGTCACCCGTCACACTGAGCTTGACCGCCTTGTGGAAGTCTTCAGCTCCCGGCAGACGAGCGAGCACTTCCAAAACAGAAGCCACGGAAGTTTCCGGAATGAGCACCGTGGTCAGGTACTCCTCCTTCGGCACGACATTCTTCCATTTGGGATACGGCTGATCCTGACCCCGCGTCAGCAACGTCCACGGCCCGGCTTGGAACTGGAGCCAAGTGGTGTCGCTGGCTTTGCCCGGCGGTTTGATGGCCAGCATCGCATCTCCCTCCGTCCACCAGCCCTTCCATTCCATGAACTTGCTGGTGGGCACGATCACCGACTTCTTGAAGTCGAACACGAACGAGTTGGCTGAGAACAGGTGCTGTCCGTTCGTGGCCACCACATAGTGCGCCGCCTTGTCTTCCACGTCGAGATAGACGCTGTTGATGACCTGCCGGGAACTGTCTTCGCTGGCGCACTGCATCGCTTCCAGCATGGTGGCCCGGACTTGGTGGCCGAGCCTCACCGGTTCCCCTTCGACCAAGAGCTGCTTGGGCCAGTCATCGTGGTAGGGAACGTGGATCTTGTCCTCCATCGGCGTGTCCCGCCAGAAGGTGCGGATGACCACTTCATCCTTGGGATTGAGTGACAGTTCGACCTTGCTGCTGCTCTGCTTCATGGCTTTCTGCAAGCGGTCGAAGGGCACGAGGATGTTCGTGGCGGGGCCTTCACTCCTGTCTTTCAGGGTGAACGTGGCCGTGGAGTCGAGGTCGGTGCCTTGCAGGGTGACGATGCCATTGTCGTCACGGGCGACCTTGAGAGCCGAGAGCACGGGCAACGTGGTCTTGCGACCGATGAGTTTGCCGAAACCCGGAAGCGCGACACGCAGTTCCGAGACGGGCAGTTCGATGGTTTGATTCTTCATGGGGATCCTTTTTGTTGAGGTGGGGATGGGAAATTAAGAAGACCGGCCACGCGTCAGTGCATGACCGGTCTGTGGGTATTCTGGCAGGGTGGGGACCCTCAGCAGGGCAGTGATGGAAACAACGCCTCGGCCTCAGTATAGATATAACTAAAGATCTAAATCCTGATTTCGAGGTTTCCGGATTCAGCCTCCGGCCCGGCCGGTTTGGTGCCAATTGGCGACAGCTGCGATTTCTTTAAGATTCCAACTCGTCGTCGTTCTTAAACTTAAGCTGACTGGTGAGGCACTCGGTCTGGAGCACGTCACTCCGCACGCCAAGGTAAACCGGCTGATAGACACAGCCGCTCTGCCGGAACGCGTAGAGGTAACGGACTTCGACGACCTGACCGACCTTGGGGATGGCGTGGTTGGGCGGGATGGTGACGTTGCCTGCTGTGACCAAGCCCGTGTCGTTGAACAGTTGGATCTCGATGCTGCGCTGACGGTTGATGGTGCCAACCAGCGCCGAGAGCGCGGCGTAGAACTTGTGCT
The DNA here is from genome assembly GCA_031376295.1 of Chitinophagales bacterium. GTDB lineage: Bacteria > Bacteroidota > Bacteroidia > Chitinophagales > Chitinophagaceae > Ferruginibacter. The sequence continues at coordinate 904 of JANMDL010000487.1, read as the reverse complement.
TCAGTTGAGTGCCACCGCTGTTCGGTCGGCCAGCCACGTAAGGTGCATCGGTGCGTTTGAACACAATGCCCTCCTTGTTCTGCTGACGGAGCGTAGTCAGGAGCCGTTGCTTCTCCACCGCCTTCCACGACGTGTCAGAGTAGTGGATGTGCCGCTGCTGACCCGAGAAGAGCAGGTTGAGGAGCGCCGTGGCCCGAGCTTGGTAACTCGCACCACGGAGGTCTTCTCCATCGAACATGAGGATGTCGAACACATGGAGATGTTCGCCAATGCTCTCACCGTCGAGGATGAAGTCCTGCTTGAACCCATGCGCCGCCACGCAGACAGGCGACGGCAGACCCACAAGATGACCCTTCTTGTTGATGCCGTGGATCGCCGCCCCTTCTTTTCTCAGCAACAGATGCTTGCCGTCGTGCTTTTCTTGCGCACACCAGTTGTCATCACCGATCAGCGTGTCCAGTTCGGATTCCTCAATGGGGTTGAGCAGTTGCGGCAGGATTTGAGTGGCACGATTCTCTTTCTCTGTGTGCTGGTAGGGCGTGCCAGCTTCCCCCTCCGTGTAGCCCTTGGACTTCTTCTCGTTGACCAGCTTCGTGAACGTCTTGCAGGCCAGCTCGTAATCCACGGGCACATTGGTCTTGGTGCCGGTGTTGAGCGTGCTGCCCCGGCGACCATAGGCGAAGTTGACGACGAAGCGAGGACCGGCGGGTTCGATGCGGGCGTGATACTCCTTGTCGCTGGAGCCTTCGCGGTAATACAGACTGACGGATTGAACGGACATGGTTTGTGTTTCCTTTCGTTAGTTGTTGTTTGATGGATGGAAAATGAAGGGAGCCGGACGAACGCACTCATCCGGCTCCTGGGTTTTGTGGTGGGGTTTGTCGGAGCGTTTAACGCACTTGGC
>JANMDL010000449.1:0-3083 GCA_031376295.1 Chitinophagales bacterium | reverse complement strand
CGTATTCTTAAAATCAACTTTACGCCCCAGTCCATCAGTAAGCTGTCCATCATCCAGCACCTGCAACAGTATGTTGTAAATGTCAGGATGAGCCTTCTCTATTTCATCAAGCAGTATTACCGAATATGGTTTGCGCCTTACCCGTTCTGTAAGCTGGCCGCCCTCCTCGTACCCTACGTAGCCTGGAGGCGCTCCTATCAACCTGCTTACTGTAAACTTTTCCATGTATTCGCTCATATCAATGCGTATGAGTGAGTCATCACTGTCAAACATGTGCCTGGCCAGTGCACGGGCAAGTTCTGTTTTACCCACACCGGTTGGCCCGAGAAAGATAAAAGTACCTATAGGTTTTTTAGGATCCTTCAGGCCCACACGATTACGCTGTATGGCTTTCACCACTTTTTGTATGGCTTCTTCCTGCCCTACCACAGCGCCTTCCAAATCGCCGGCCATACGCCGCAGTTTCTCCGTTTCTGCCTGCACCATGCGCTTAACCGGTATACCCGTCATCATGCTCACTACTTCAGCTATATCGTCTTCTTCAATAGGGAAACGTTTGTGCTTGCTTTCTTCCTCCCATTCATTTTTCGCTTTCTCCAGTTCTTCCTGCAATCTTTTTTCGGTATCACGTAAGGAAGCTGCTTCTTCAAAGCGCTGGCTTTTCACCACTTTATTCTTTTCCTGCTTTATGTCTTCTATCTTCTTTTCCAGTTCAATAATTTCTTCCGGCACATTAATGTTTTTTATGTGCTTACGGGCTCCCACTTCATCCAGTACATCAATCGCTTTATCCGGCAGCAGCCTGTCTGTCATGTACCTGTCGCTTAGTTTTACGCAGGCTGTTATAGCATCTTCACTGTATGTTACGTTGTGATAGTCTTCGTATTTACTTTTGATGTTTTCCAGTATCTGTATGGTTTCCTCCACACTGGGCTGCTCTACAATCACTTTTTGAAAACGCCTGTCCAATGCCCCATCTTTTTCAATGTGCATCCTGTATTCATCCAGCGTACTTGCACCTATGCACTGCAGTTCGCCCCGGGCCAATGCCGGCTTAAATATATTGCTGGCATCTAATGAGCCGCTGGCTCCGCCTGCACCTACAATGGTATGTATCTCATCAATAAACAGTATTACATCCCTGTTTTTTTCCAGCTCGTTCATAATGGCCTTCATCCTTTCTTCAAACTGGCCACGGTATTTTGTACCGGCTACCAATGCAGCAAGGTCGAGCGACACCACTCTTTTATCAAACAAAACACGGCTTACTTTGCGCTGTACAATCCGCAGGGCAAGACCCTCTACAATGGCTGTTTTACCCACACCGGGCTCACCGATAAGAATAGGGTTATTTTTTTTGCGGCGTGACAGTATCTGCGAAACCCTTTCAATTTCAATCTCACGGCCAACGATGGGATCCAATGATCCGTTTTCGGCCAGGCGGGTTATATCCCTGCCAAAATTGTCCAATACCGGGGTTTTGGTTTTAGGCTGGGCCGCACCTGCACCCCGCTGCCCCCGTTGCTGCTGAGAGTATTGCTTTTTTTCCTCATCAAATTCATCCTCATTCTCATCCTGGTATTCTGCAGCAGGCGGATTACTGGTAACAAAGCCCAGCTCATTTTTAAAAATATCATAATCCACATCAAACTGGTTTAAAATCTGTGTGGCTACATTTTCTTTGTTTTTTAAAATAGAAAGCATCAGGTGCTCGCTTTCCACCAGCGGACTTTTATAAGCTTTTGCTTCCAGTACCGTAATCCGTATTACCTTTTCGGCTTGCTTGGTAAGCGGCAGCGAATTGATGTTGGCTATATTTTTACCTGTTTTGTCTTTTACCGCCATTTCTATTTCCTTGCGCAGTTCGTACAGGTCTATATTGAGAGATTTAAGGATTTTTACTGCATTATTCTCTCCGTCTCTTATCAGGCCAAGCACAAGGTGTTCGGTACCTATAAAATCATTTCCAAGCCTCAATGCTTCCTCACGACTGTAGGAAATAATCTCTTTTACCTGTGCTGAAAAATTGTTGTCCATTCTTAATGAATTTAGCTGTTACAATAATAACGATATTTTCCGGTTATATGTTTTGCTGCCTGTGTTAAATGTTGATATGTTGAAAAATAAAGAGGAATCCGCAAACTAAATAATTTAGACTTTTCCGGTTTCTTTCCTGCAGAAAAAAATTTTTGCTGCCTGGCTCTGATTCCCTGAAAAACCTGTTCATCCTTTTTCCCACGTATTTTTTTGTAATTTACGCCCAACTTATTAAAATTTCATAAAACATATACCCGGTTTATGCGGCTCAAAATAGATACCAAAGAAAAATTTACTGTTATTACGCCCGAAGTTGAGTATTTAGCTGCTAATATGGCAGGCGAATTTAAAGAAATACTGTTTTCATACCTGCAAAAAGACATGCCTCACATTGTGATAAAAATGGATATGGTGCAAACAATTGATGATGAAATAGCAGGTGCACTAGCATCTGTACAAGAAGTTTTTTACGAAAAAAACAGTTCCTGCGTTATTTGCGGGCTTACTGCCGGTGTGGAAAAAAAATTAGACGAACTGGAAATATTAGAACTGCTGAATGTAACGCCAACGGAGAGTGAAGCCTGGGATATTGTGCAGATGGAAGAAATAGAGAGGGAATTGATGGATGGCGATGAGTAGCTGAGTGTGGTGCGGGGTAGTATAAATCATACTTTTGCTAAGCCCGTTTATTACTGCCAGCATACTGCATGGGGTCTTATGCAAGCCCTGAATTTGTAAACCCTTTATTAAAAATAACATTAAAAGCAACTTTATGAGCTTACCTGCTGTCATAAAACAAATTTATTCCCGCTAATGATTGCTGTAACTATATTAGGCAATAATTCTGCAATACCAGCATATAACCGTAACCCTACGGCGCAGGTGCTGCAATTGCTGGAAGAGAGTTTTCTGATTGATTGCGGCGAAGGTACGCAGATGCAGATGACACGCTACAACATAAGGCGCAGCAAAATAAACCGTATTTTTATTTCTCACCTGCACGGGGATCATTATTTCGGGCTGATAGGTTTGCTTACCAGCATGGG
>JANMDL010000414.1:0-1678 GCA_031376295.1 Chitinophagales bacterium | reverse complement strand
CACATAATCTCATTTCACCGGTTTGTGCATCAATACCAATTCCTTTTCGGCCGGGCAGTTCATATAATGAGCCGCCATTGGGTAGCTCTATCCATTCATCTTTGGGAACTGGTACAGCGTCCCAACCACTCCTGCCTGTTGCATATAATGAAATATCCTCAAAAATATTTCCCTTGCCATCGGAGTAAAGAATATATGGAGATAGAGGCAAACTCATTTAATAAGTTGTTGCTGGCAAAAGTCGTTAAAATCTTTTTCAGTTTGAGGGTAACCTTCTCCAACTTCCCATGATTCGACCTCTGCGTTGGCAGCAGATACATTCCAGTCTGGTTCAACCTGCAGGATCCTGTTATTTATAAAGTCAAGTGTTAATAAATCATCTTTAAGAACTATGTTATTGAAATCCTGCCACAGGTAACTCTTTTTAATAAATCCATTGACAATGATATTTTGATCAGACAGTGAAATAGTAAAATCGGATTCCATCCGGAATTGTAAGGCAAGGAGTAACAATAATAGAATTGAAAAATACCAGAATGAGGTATCCGAAATCCAGATAGCCGCAATTAATATATACACAATTATATAAGATCTTTCTTTCTTCTTTTTGTACGACCAGTTATAAACTGAATAAGCAATCAGTATAAAGGATGAAGTAAAGAGTATTAATTTGTTTGAAATTGAAGTTGACCCGAGAGCCAGGGCAATAAAAACTATTGCATTTATCAGGAAAAGAAAAGAGGCTAATTTTTTATAACCCTCATATTTTTTATCCTTGACTATTAATTTATAAGATTGCCGCATCTCAACTATTACTTGTCACCAATAAATTACACAACTTAAACAAAACCCTTGCACCTACGTTGGCATCCCAGTCTGTATCACCGCCAATGCCAACTTCGTTAAGGTCAAAACCTACAATCGTTTTACCGCTCGCCAGAATTTTACTAAAAAGATAGAACACCTGTTCCAATTCAAAACCACCAGGCACCGGTGTGCCGGTAAAGGGGCATAGCTTACGGTCGAGACCGTCAATATCAAAACTGATGAAAATTTTTTCCGGTAATTTACTTACAATTTCTTCTGCAATCTGTTTCCAGCTTTGTCCTTCATACTGGCGGTTCCTGATATCCTTATCGAAATAAGTTACGACACGAAAGTTGCTGTTCTTAACATATTCCCATTCATCACTGCCATAATCACGGGTGCCGGCCTGCACCAATCTTGTTATTTCCGGTATTTCCTTCAAAGCATTATACATAATGCTTGCATGGGAGTAGTTGAAACCTTCATATGTATTTCTTAAATCAAAGTGTGCATCAATCTGCAAAATGCCAAACTCACCATGCTTTTCTGCAATCGCCTTGAAATATCCAAGCGGTGTACTATGATCTCCGCCAAGAACTCCAACTAATTTATTTTTTTCAAGCAGCACTTTTGTTTGTTCATACACCCAATTGTTAAGAAACAAGCTTCCTTCATTCACCTCTTTCAGTGTTTTAGTCATGAACTGGTTTGCTCCTACCTCTTCACCTTTTGAAATATAGTCAATATAGAGTTCGGCTTCTTTGCGGAGGTAATCACTTTTCATCAGGATTTTTTTGTCCGTCTGTCGCATAAAGAATCCCTGTTTCCATTGTTCGGTTTTGTAAAGCGATGGTTTCATCATCACCAAACG
>JANMDL010000336.1:0-13238 GCA_031376295.1 Chitinophagales bacterium | reverse complement strand
GGCAAACCTGCTGCGGTAACGCCCTATTTCGTAGCCCTCATTTACAGCCGCTGCAATATCGGCTGAAAAATTTGCAGGTGGTTGTGTGTCGGCATGTACAAAATACAACACATCGCCCGTGGCCGCTGCTGCCGCTTCATTCATCTGTACAGCACGTCCTTTTTGCAACGCATTCATCACTATTGCACCTGCCGCTGTTGCCTGCGCCACCGTGTCGTCTGTACTACCGCCATCGCATACAATAATCTCTGCCACCAATTCGCCACCATGCTGCTGTATCCAGCCAACAAGTGCCTCTATTAAACTCCCTTCATTGTACACCGGTATAATTACTGAAATACGCATGTGTAAACTTATACCAATTGTAATTAAAAAACAGCCCGCAACTATATAATAATTTCATAATGATAATAGCTGCATTACTTAAAAAGCCCACTGCATGCGCAGCGGACTTTATCAAAAAAACCATAAACCAAAACTACTTTCCATTTATTGACCAATCGTATTCATAATGCGACAACACAGTCCCTTGCGGAAGCGGAGTTTTAAGATACCCATTGAGAAAGGCTTCCACGCTACCCTTTGCCTTTATAAAATCATCTTTGTACCAGTTGAATATCATGGAAACGGCAGCTGTTTTTTTCTTGTAATCTATTTTTGTAAAACTGCTGTTTTGTATGCTCTGTCTTGCAAGATTGTCTAATTGAGTATCAAGCAATGCAGGTTTGTAAGCAAAAGAAGCGAGCGGGGGGCAGCTTTTTGCACCGCAAACCAGCGCAAAATGTATTCTTGCATCATTATATTTCTTACGCACAATATCATTCTCTACCTGGTTAAGCGTTAATGACGCACCATTTACCAAAAATGTTTTCTTATCAAAAAAGCCATCAACAGCAAGCGGGCCTTTTACAGGATACACATTAATAAGTCCTTTTATCACCAGCACGTTGTAGGCATTTAAGTAAAATGCTTTCTCCTCTGTTACTGATGCAAACTTGTATTTTTTACCTGCTGCGGCAACCAGTTCATCCAATGCAGTTTTATTAGCTGCAATGGCCTTATAATTCACCATGCCATTTTTTACGTTGGCAGCTAAAAACTTATCTGTTTTTTCAAAAAAGTCCTTGCTATCCTGTGCAAAAACGCCTGCTGCGGCTAAGCTGGAAAACAATACTGTAAAAATAAATTGCTTCATTATAAATTTTTATTCTCTTGAACATAAGATACGAAAAAAAAGGCTCCCCGGTTCTAAAACTAAAAAAACCTGCATAAAGCAGGCTTTAAAGAACCGACAGCAAAAATACACTATCTTTTTCTCTGATAAGTTACTCCAAGGGAAATTTGCCCCGAAGTGTAAACATTTTTTGACTTGAAAAATAAATCAGTATAGTTAAAATACTGTGCTGAAATGCCCCAATGCTTTCCCAGCTCCCAAAGGGCGGCAAGGGAACAGGCTGTAAATGAAGTGCCATTAGCCCTTATAAAGTCGGCAAAACCGGGCTTAGCACCAACACCGAATAAAGAAAACACCTTGGCATTTACCCATACCTTATTTTTTATTTTATACCCAAATTCTGCTCCGGCTTGTATTTGATCCTGAAAAGCCTGCCCCTGGTACTTTGTACGCTTATTAAATGAAACATAAGCAGAGGCATAGGCAGGTTTTGGATAAAATGAATGCGATACCGCCAGGGTTGTCCACAGATTAAATTCACCATCACCCGTGGGCAGGTTTATTTTATCAAATGAATTAATAAGATTCTGCGAAAGCAACTTACTTGGGCCGGTTGGTATTTCTGGTGTAATACTTATTGCCAGCGGAAATTTACCTTTTAGCAGGGCATACTTAAACTCAACTTTAGCGTCGCCAATACCGGCTACTTTTTCTGAGATATTAAATGATTGAATTTTAACCAAAGGCAGGCTTACGTTAACCGCAAACCTGCCTGTAATACCATACTCGCCATACAATAAAACAGCTTGTTGCCTGAAAGTATTTGTTTTTACCACATCGCCATCCAGGTTATGGTATTTATCTGACTGATACGTTTGAAAATCAAGTTTCAGAAAAATGTCATGCTTATCCCTCGTCCAGCCACTTTGTGCTGATAGGGCTGTGGAAAAAACAGACAAAACAAATACTAACAGATACTTAAACATACTATTGATGGCACTATCGTTATTAAAAAAATTACTTATTGCTGTACGGGCAAAATACTTAATTCAGCTTACCATTTCCAAAAGGAATACTGGCTGTACCACACCACAGAATTACATGCGTGAAATTTGCAGGAATGGCAGCACCTAATTTGAAATAAGCTTCGCCATTTTTTGTAACAGGACCAACTAATTTAAGATCAGGATTGCCGGTACCGGGGCTTGCAACAAAATTCATTGATGTGGAGAAATAAATTGAAACAGTACCAGTTGCCAGTTGTGTAGTAAAATTAGGGCTAAAATGCAGGAATGGCGTGCCTTTACTGTCTGTGCCCAATTCCAAAGTGCCGGCTGTTGGCGTACCGTTTTGTGCTGTAAACGTACCAGTTTTTGCTGCAGTAAAAGCGCCGTCTGGCTTGGAGGAATCAATGGTAACGGTATCGCCCTTTTTTGAGCAGGCACTTAAAAAAGACATAGCAACTACTGCGGTCGCAAACAAAATTTTCTTCATAATACTTAATTTTTATTGTTGGTTGATAAATTACATAATTATGCTACCATGGTTTTTAACCATGTATTTAATAATATACTTTAAAAGATTCTGGCCAAAAAGGATTTTATACAGCTAGTTTGCAGTGGCGTTTCGTTTTACAAAACGTCCTGCAAAAGCTATTTACGGAGTAGGTTGAAAAGCGGATTTGATAAAAAGTGAAATATCCTGAATATTTTTTTACAGATGAATTTGTCATCCGGCAGCCCATATATCTGAATCACCGGATTGCTTCGCCATTTAATGCTTACTTTAGCAATTGTGTAAAACTAGGGTGATGCCGGCAAACTAAAATTAATAATGCTGCGTATCTGCCGTTTTACAAAAAATGCACATAAATGAACCTGGCTAAAAATATTAAAGTAATCATTCCGGCATATAACGAAGCGCAAAGCATAGGGCTTGTATTAAAAGATATTCCCGCCGGGTTGGTAACAGAAGTGATTGTAGTGAACAACAACAGCACAGACAATACGGTGGCTGCGGCAGAAAAAGGCGGAGCAACTGTATTAACCGAAACACAGCGTGGCTATGGCAAAGCCTGCCTTACCGGGCTGGATTATGTGCGGCAGCAAGGTAGTTGTGATATTGTTGTTTTTATTGATGGGGATTACAGCGATCACCCTGATGAAATGTACAAGGTACTGGAACCGATTTTAAGTAACAATGCTGATATGGTTATCGGTTGCCGTATTAAAAGTAAAAGAGATGCAGGCAGTATGACGCCGCAGCAGGTATTTGGTAATTGGCTGGCAGTATTTTTAATCAGGATGTTGTTTCGCCACCGCTTTACCGACCTCGGACCTTTCAGGGCTATTACCTGGGAGGCGCTGGAAAAAATAAATATGCAGGACACCAATTATGGCTGGACGGTGGAAATGCAGGTGAAAGCTGTTAAACTAAAACTGCGCTGTACTGATGTACCCGTGAGCTACCGCAAGCGCATTGGTGTAAGCAAAATAAGCGGCACCATTAAAGGCGCTGTATTGGCAGGATACAAAATCATTAAAACGATTTTTAAATATGCATGAGGGGATACTTGGCAACTGGGCAAGGCAGAACCAATTGCGGTACTGGTTAATCAGCGGCTTTTTTTTTATACTACTTGCTGCTGGCCTGTTATTTTTAAAGAGAGAACAGTTTGGCCTTATGCTTTGCTGGCAGGCTGTGCTTTATGCCTTGTTTGTGGTGCTGTATCAAATGCGGCGCATCTTCCGGCTGGGCGATGTGATAAGGATGGCTATATTAGTAAGGCTGGCTGTTGCATTTATACCGCCTCAACTGAGCGATGATATTTACCGCTTTATCTGGGATGGGCAATTGATAGTGAATCACCAGAATCCACTGTTATCCACACCAGACAGTTTATTGCCACTGCTGAAAGATAATACTGCCTACTTCACTCAATTACACAGCAAAATCAATCACCCTCAATTTTATACCTGCTATCCGCCACTGATGCAATTGGTATTTTGGATAAGTGCACAACTCGGCGGTTATAGCCTGGTGGCAAATATGATTATTTTAAAACTCATTATCGCCATTACAGACAGTATTGCCGTAATACTGCTGGCAAGGCTTTTAAAAAAACTGCAATTGCCGGTGATGCTGGTGATACTGTATGCCTTTAACCCCGCTGTAATTATTGAAGGTACGGGCAATGCTCATTTTGAAGTGATGCAGGTTTGTTGTATGATTGCTGCGGTATATTACAGTGTGCAGAACAGGTTGTTGCCCGCTGCGGGCTTATGGGGGCTTGCCATTATAACCAAACTATTGCCCTTAGTTTTATTTCCGCTATGGATAAAAAAACTCGGCTGGAAAAAGGGCATCCTGTTTTCGCTTATCAGCACTGGCGTGGCGGTAATAGCTTTTATCCCGTTTATCAGTATCGATTTCCTGAGTGGTTTCAGGCAGAGCCTCGGACTGTATTTTCAAAACTTTGAGTTTAACGCATCTGTGTATTACGTGGCAAGAGCAATCGGCTGGTGGGTAAAGGGGTACAATTACATCAGTGTTATCGGCCCATTGCTGATGTGTATTTTTCTTGGCATTTATGCAGTCATCTTTTTTAAGATCCGCCATACCAACTGGTACAGTTTTTCCGTAAAGACGATATGGGTGCTTGCCCTGTATTATGCGCTAGCCACCACTGTGCATCCATGGTACATCATCAACCTGCTGCCTTTTGCTATATTGGCTGGAAAGCGCTTTCCGCTGGTGTGGTGTGCTGCAGCTTTTTTATCGTACCAAGCTTATACTAATACTGCTTTTAAAGAAAACTTATGGCTGGTTGGATTAGAATACACAATTGTGATTGCTGCGATTATTTATGAGTGGCGAAAAAGGAAAACAGTTTCACTGGTTGCTGTTTGATGTGTGGGTATGAAATCGCTGCTGCGCAGCTTAATATTACCATCCGCAAGTTACTGCAGGACAGGCAGTACTGAAGCACAAAAGAATAAAATGCTTATGTTTAGCGGCTAATGGTTTTGAAAATTCACAAAGAATGCAATGAATTCAGTTAAACAAATGTATTAACAGTGTTTCTGTACTTCAGTGGCAATAACTAATTCAACATGTAGTGTTTTACTGCTTCTTAAAAGGATACCACAACTGCTGCCAGAATGTTTTGGGGAATGTTTCCGATTGCTCAAAGCCAAGCTGCACATATTTAGCTTCATCGGGCATATAAGCTGTTTTAAACAAATAATCCCACACACTCAGCGATAAACCAAAGTTAACACCGTATTTACCGGCAGGCTGCTCTTTAGCGTGATGCCAGATGTGCATTTTAGGATTGTTAAAAATATATTTGAGTGGCCCGTAACCAAGATTGAGGTTACTGTGGTTTAAATGCCCGATGGCTACGCAGATGATGTGAACAATAAAAAAATCTGTTAATCCAAATCCAATCATTGCAAGTGGAATGTACTGTAAAGTTTTGTAGATAACTGTTTCCATCCAGTGAAAGCGCAGGTGCGCTGCAAAGCCCATCTCTTTTACTGAGTGATGAACTTTATGAAACTGCCATAGCCATTTGCTTTTGTGCAGCAGGCGGTGTATGTTCCAATGGATAAAATCAGCCAATACAAAAAGTAATACAAACTGCAGCCATGCGGGCCATTGCGCCACATTGATGGCAACAATATTATTCCAGCCTATTTTGTGCAGCATATCATTAAAAAACTGCACTGCCACATTTGAAATGGCATTGTAGGCAATTAATGAAAACAAAAAGAAATTGAAAACCATGTAAAAACCATCTAACCAAAAATCCTTGCGAACCACTGCCTGTTTGGTACGCCAGGGGAAAATTATTTCTAAAAGCCAAACAGCAAGGGAAAGCCCCATGAGCCAGTAAAAATAATTGTGCCAGGATGGGTGCAGCAACTCGTTTTTTAGATAACCGGCATAGCCTGTATAGGATTGTTGTATGATTTTCCAGTATTGTTCCATCATTGCTTTCCGTATATCTTTTTTCCATTCTTCAGCCAAATACCCCAGAGCTTGCTGTACGCATGTATTTTTTCTGTAACTGTACCCTGCTCATCCACCACGGCATGCTGCTGGTTTTTCCATTCAAAAATACCGCCGTATAAATTTGACACATTGGTAAAGCCTGCGGCTTTCAGTTTTTCAGTTACTTTTTCGCTGCGGTAGCCAACTGAGCAATACACCACTACCGGGGCCGCCTTATCAATATTTTGCACTGTTTCAATCGAAAACTCATTATAGCCAACATACCTGGCATTTTGCAGGTGGCTTACCTGGTACTCATTTGCTTCTCTGGCATCCAGCAATACCACATTGGCCACACAACGGGAAAGTGAATCCACCGAAATTTCGGGTACGGTATGTTTCAGCAATTTATTAAGCATGGTATTGTAACTGCCGCTTTTTACCCTGCGCTGTGCAGTAGCCGTACTAAAACTCAGCATAGCCAGTATAATAAATATGATAGAGGTAATCCGTTTCATTTATTTTTTTGTGTGTACCATTTTTTAATAACAGTTTCCACGGGTTTATGTTGTGGCGTAAAGTCATTATTATTTTCACCACCTGCTCTTTCATCCCTCGCATGCCATTTCCATATAAAGCCTCCTGCAAACCAGGTCTCACCTGCAAAGCGGCGGTACAAGGCTTCAAAAGCATTTTGCTGAGCGGTTAAATTTACTGTTCCCTTCCTGTCAGCTACCCAGGGTTCTTTGCCGCAATACTCCACACTCCGGTAGCCGTATTCGGTAAAAAGTACCGGAATCTTTTTTGCTGCCTGGAATTTTTTTATCCCCGTGAAATGCTTATCCCAGCCCTTTACTATTTCTTCCACTCCTGGCTCTGCCGCATCAGCAACAGGAAAATAAGCATCAATACCTATAAAATCCAGTTTGCTCCAGTGCTGAAATTTTTCATATTCATTCCAGTTGGCAGCATAGGTTATCTTTCCTTTGTAAACAGCCCGTACACTATCAATTAAGCTACTCCAGAAAGCAGGCCTTTTCATCACCGCAGTTTCCAGCTCGGTTCCAATACAAAACAAATCAATACCCAATGAATCGGCCAGTTTGGCATTATGCAGTATATAGTCGCTGTAACCACTTTCCCACAGCAGCCAATCAGCTTCAGTGCCTGCATCAAAATGGCCGGTGAAGGTGCCGCCTCCAATCCATACCTGCGGCTTCAGCATTACTTTCATTTTTTGCTGCTGCAGCATTTGTGTGCAACCAATTATCCCTTCATCCTTTTCGCCCCACCACTGCCGCTGGCTGTTAAACATCACTTTGGGGCTGCCCGGCCGGCAAAAACCAAATGGCACTAAGGCTACCCAGCCTGCCTCAATGCGTTTCATGCTGGCAAATGTAGTACTGTCAACTATTTGTGGTGGCGCTTCAAAAGTTACACCGTTAATAGTTAGAGGTATTGCATCAATAGAAACTATTGCCTTTACCTCCTTAATTACTTTTGCCCCGCAATTGTAAAGAGAAAAAATTGAGCCAGTAATAATTATTAATATAACCCATTTCCGGTATCTACACAGCATGTATGTATTTTTATCCTGTAAGTTACGGTTTATTTTTTGGGTTCACACAGTGCACTACCAGGCGTCCTTTGTGAACTGTAAGCTGAATGTGTCTGAATTTTTCAGCAATTTTTAATTCAATGTCGTTTAATTGAAGTTTTAGTAAGCAAAGGTACTGCCACCCCTTCTGGGTTTTGCCCTGATTTTGGTCCATTTTCTATAATAATACCATCCCTTCGGGATTAAGGGAATACCTGACTAAACGATATTGAATTTTTAATTCTTAATGCTTCATTTTTAATTCCAGCACTGTTAACCAATCTTCAACTTCTCCACCCGCTGCCTCACCGTATAACCTACTACCGCACCAAAACCGAGTAACAACATAATATGGAAAGGAAGCAGGGCAAGGTCGTGCAGGTAAAAATCTAAAAAAATGGCACCAGCAAAATAAACTGCCAGTAATATTTCAAACAGCAAAATACTGCTGAATCCTGAAACAAGATATTTATTTTTTTTCCACCCATTGGTACCTTCGGTAATATTAAATTTTGGCGTACGGATAAAGGGTGTTTTTTTTCCGGCATAGCCTTCCAGCACTGCAATGGCATTGTGAAAAGAGAGCCCCATTGAAACAGAAAGGAATACAGGAAAGTACAGAAAATATGTAATCCATGATTTTATTCCGTTGCTGAAACGCCTGCGGTTGGCCACAAAATAAACGATGCCTATTACTACAAAACTAACCAGGGTAAAAGTACCTGCCATTATCCAGGTTTTATACAGCGGGTAATTCGCTTTTACCCATACCAGCGGCACACTAAGCAGGGCACTTACAATAATGGCTATAAAAATGGCAGAATTCAGTAAATGGAAACTTCCATGTACTTTTTTAAGCAATGGTAATTTACTGCGCCAGATATTGCCCATCATTTTCCGGGCCACTTCTGCGCCGCCTTTGTTCCAGCGGTATTGCTGCCCTTTTACAGCACTCATCACCATGGGCAGTTCGGCTGGCGACAGCACATCTTCCAGGTAAATAAATTCCCAGCCCTTCAGTTGTGCCCGGTAGCTCAGGTCAAGGTCCTCGGTAAGTGTATCATCCTGCCAGTTGCCAGCATCCAGTATTGCTTCTTTGCGCCATACCCCGGCTGTGCCATTAAAGTTCATAAAGGAACCGAGTTTATTACGCCCTGTTTGTTCAATGGTAAAATGTGCATCCAGCGCCAGGCTTTGTACTTTGGTGAGCAATGAATGATTGCGGTTGAGGTGTTCCCAACGGGTTTGCACCATGCCTACTTTATCATCGCTAAAATACGGTACTACTTTATTCAGAAATTCCGGCTCGGGTACAAAATCAGCATCAAATATGGCCACCAGTTGGCCTTTGGCAATTTCCAGTCCGTATTTGAGAGCACCTGCTTTATATCCTGTTCTTTCGGGCCGCTTCACCTGTTTGATATCAATGCCCTTCAACTGCCATTCATGTATTTTTTCAGTGGCCAGTTCAAAACTATCGTCAGTACTGTCGTCCAGCAACTGTATTTCCAGTAAATGATTGGGATAACGGATGGCGCAAACCGCATCAATCAGCCGCTCCACCACGTATTTTTCGTTGTAAACAGGCAATTGTATGGTTACTTTAGGCAGTGGGCTATTTTCTGTGTTGCCTGTTGCACCGGTAAATTTCATTTTCTTTCGCAGGTAACTCCAAAGCAGGTGTGCCTGCGACAGCGAATAAAGCAAAATAAACAGCATTGCTGCTGAATACAAAACCAATACCAATATAACTGCTATTTTCATCATAAAAAACACTGCAAAGAAAGGAACTGTTGGGCTATTATAACGCAAGCGTTTAACAAACTTTGCATTAAAATCAATCATTTGGAGCCAAAATACATACGGAATTACAACAGGCTGGGTTTTATTACTGCCATTAATAATCAGAAAAGAAAATCAATATAAGAACCAATATCACAGGGTTTTCGTACCTTATCAAAATATTTGCAATATGAGTCGTATATTTTTTAGCCTGTTAGTGATTGCAGTTGTCTTTTCATCCTGCTTTACAGGCATACCCCGTGGCAGCAATAAAGCCGTAACACATGAAGCCTGGACTACCCTGCTAAAAAAGCATGTAAACGAAAAGGGACTGGTGAATTACAAGGGTTTTATTACTGATAGTGCGGCCTTAAACAGTTACCTGCAAGTGCTGAGTACCAATGCGCCGGCACCAAGCTGGAGTAAGAATGAGAAACTGACTTACTGGATAAATGCCTACAATGCTTTTACGGTAAAATTAATTACACAGCATTATCCGCTTAAAAGCATCAAAGATATCGGCCCCGCCACACAGATTATTTTTGTAAATACGCCATGGGATAAAAAATTCTTTTCTATCGGTGGTAAAAGTATGACGCTGAATACCATAGAACACAAAATACTGCGTAAGAAATTTAAAGAACCAAGGATACATTTTGCCGTAAACTGTGCTTCCATCTCCTGTCCAAAATTATTGAATGAAGCTTACGAATCAGCTACGCTGGATGGCCAGTTAACCGCACAGGCAAAATCATTTTTAGCTGATACTGATAAGAACCAGGTTACGGCCGACAATCCAAAATTATCCAGTATTTTTAAATGGTTTAATGGCGATTTTAAAAAGACGGGCTTATCCAAAGTGGCATTTATCAACCAGTATTCGCCGCTGACTATTAATGACAATGCCAACCTGGATTACCTTGATTACAACTGGAATTTAAACGAACAATAACAAATCACTGACTGTATGAGTAAAAAAGTTGTCATTATTGGTAATGGCATTGCAGGCATTACCTGTGCAAGGTATGTACGCAAGCAAAGCGATTTCGACATCACCGTGATATCATCTGAAAGTAAATATTTTTACAGCCGCACGGCGCTCATGTACATATACATGGGACACATGAAGCAGGAACATACGCAGCCTTATGAAAATGATTTCTGGCAAAAAAACCGCATCAATTTATTGCAGCAATTGGTAACAACCGTTAAGCCGGATGAAAATAAAATTGTACTGGCAGATGGAAGCACTATCACTTACGATTATCTGGTTTTGGCCACCGGTGGTAAAAGCAACAAATTTGGCTGGCCCGGGCAGGATTTGCCGGGTGTGCAGGGATTGTATAATCTGCAGGATCTTGCCGGTATGGAACAACACACCAAAGGCATTAAACATGCAGTGGTGGTGGGCGGTGGCCTGATTGGCATTGAAACTGCCGAAATGCTGCTGAGCCGCAATATTGGCGTAACTTTTTTGGTAAGAGAAAAAAGTTTTTGGGATATTGTAATGCCGCCGGAAGAAAGCGAGCTTATCAATACACTTATCCGTCACCATCATATTGATTTACAATTAGAAACTGAGCTGAAAGAAATAAAGGCCGGGGCTGATGGGAAAGCAGCAGCTATTATTACGAGCAAGGGTCAGGAGATTGCCTGTGGCTTTGTTTCACTAACGGTGGGTGTTAGCCCAAATATACAGTTTATAAAAGACAGTGGTATCACAACCGACAGGGGCATTATCATCAACGAGTTTTTGCAAACCAATTATACCAATGTATTTGCCTGCGGCGATTGCGCCCAGTTTACCACGCCACTGCCGGGGCGGCGCCCTGTGGAGCAGGTTTGGTACACGGGTAAAATGCAGGGCTACACGGTGGCGAAAAATATTACCGGCAACGCTGCTCCTTACCAGCCGGGGCATTGGTTTAACAGTGCCAAATTTTTCGACCTTGAATACCAGACCTATGGTATGCTGCCTGCACAAAAGCCGTCAACGGATGAATGGTTTTACTGGCAGGATAAAAAAGGACAAAGAGCAATGCGCCTGCTATGGGATAAAGAGACCCTGGTTTTTAAAGCATTGAACGCCATGGGCATCCGCATCCGCCACGAAGTGTGCAACGACTGGCTCAACAGAAAAGCTACCATTACCGAAGTGGTAAAAGAATTGCGCAGCGCCAATTTTGATCCCGAATTCTTTAAACAATACGAGCCAGCTTTTACAGCGGCCTTTTCCCAATCTTTTCTAACTGCATAAACTGATTATGAATACGAATACAGATATTTCTCTTTCACTTGCCAGCCACAGCCACAGTGCCACGCTGAATACAAAAATGAAACTGGGCCTTGCATTGGGTACCACGGCACTTTTTGCATTGGTAGTTGGCTGGCTCAACCAGTTGAATCATACAGTATTGCTCGCTGTGTTTTTTGCGGCACTTATAGCAGGCAGTTTGCTGTATACCAATGGCCTGTATGCTGGTAAACCTGCCGGTATTAAAAACGACGGGGTTTGGTTTAAGAGCATCAGCAGCCGTGGTACCTGGGCATGGATAACGGGCATTGTACTTACTGCTTTTTATGTGCTGCTGTATTGGTACCCGCAATATCTTGGCCTCAATGAAAAAGGCAATACCGGCCTTGTTGGTTTTTTTGACCCCGTGAGCCGTATGCTCAGCGGTAAACCCGCCAGCCAGTGGTTTGTGTATGGCTTGCTTTATACCCTGGCTATAATTCTGATGGGTGTAAAATTCATTTATAAGAACAGGCACAGTAAATATCAAATTGTACGCACTTGTTCTGTTATGTTTTTTCAATTGGCTATTGCTTTCTTATTGCCCGAATTTTTGGAGAGGCTGAATCCGACGGCGGATTACTTTCAAAAAGATATAAAAAATATGTGGCCGTTAAATACCTATTTTACTGATAGCTGGAATATTAATGCGATGCTTAAAGGAGGAAATTTAGGCGCATTTATGTTAGTAATGGGTATTGCAATGATTTTTATCATATCGCCAATACTTACTTTTTTTTATGGAAAAAGATGGTACTGCAGTTGGGTATGTGGTTGTGGTGCATTAGCTGAAACCGCAGGCGATTCCTTCAGGCAACTAAGCGATAAAAGTACAACTGCCTGGAAAATTGAACGCTGGTTGATTCATATTGTTTTAGCATTAGTAACAGTTGTAACAGTAGCAGTTTTATACACAATGTTTTACGATAACCCAAGCACCTATTGGCTAAATAAAAAATCATTTTCAATTATCATCATTTCATTATTTGTTTTGATTGGTATTGTTTTGTTTGTAAAAAGGAAAACTATATTTAAAGATTTAGATAAAAAGGCATTTTACATTGCCATTGGCATAATGGTTTTTGTAGTGTTATCTTTACTAAATATATTTATTAGCAATGGCAGAAATGTATTATTCATAGATGCTGGTAAGTTAAGAGAATGGTATGGTTTTTTTATTGGCGCAGCTTTTAGCGGTGTAGTAGGTGTGGGCTTTTATCCATTAATGGGCAGCAGGGTATGGTGTCGTTTTGGTTGCCCCATGGCTGCTGTGCTTGGTTTTCAGCAAAAGTTTTTCAGTCGTTTCCGCATTACTACCAATGGCAGCCAGTGCATCAGTTGCGGCAATTGCAGCACTTTTTGCGAAATGGGTATTGATGTACGTGCTTATGCTCAAA
>JANMDL010000912.1:0-5724 GCA_031376295.1 Chitinophagales bacterium | reverse complement strand
CTCCTGACTATTATTTTCTTAACTTAATGACGTTCCCTAAAAATTGGCGCCGCTTACCTAAAGAATTTTTAATTCTTAATTGACAAAGTCACCTCCCCATCCACCCACCATCCACCGTAATAATAGTTCCGTTGATATAATCAGAAGCAGGTGAGGAGAGGAAAACATACGCACCAGTTAAGTCAGACGTTTCGCCCCAGCGGCCAGCCGGTATACGGGCTAAAATGGCAGTACTTCTGGCGGGGTCGGCCCGCAATGCCGTTGTATTATCAGTAGCGATATACCCCGGTGCCACACCATTTACGGTAATGCCATGCTGTGCCCATTCGTTGGCAAAAGCTTTTAACAGGGAAGCTATCGCCCCTTTACTGGCAGCATAGCCCGGCACATTGATACCGCCCTGGAAACTTAATAATGAGCAGGTGAAAATAATTTTTCCAAACTGTTGTTCAACCATCCTTTTACCAATTTCCCGGGTGATGATGAATTGTGCATCCAGGTTGATGTTGATAATGATATCCCAATATTCATCGGAATGTGTGGCTGCAGGTTCCCGCATGATATGCCCTGCATTGTTGATGAGTATGTCAATACGGGGGTGATCGGCCTTTACCTTGTTTAAAAAAGCATACAAACTTTCCCGGTTGGAAAAATCTGCCTGGTAAGCATAGAATTTTTTTCCTGCGGCTTCCACAGCATTGGCTACTTCACTGCCCGTACCGGGCAAATTGTTTGACACACCAATAATATCTGCCCCAGATTGTGCCAGCTCAATG
The DNA here is from genome assembly GCA_031376295.1 of Chitinophagales bacterium. Classification (GTDB taxonomy): domain Bacteria; phylum Bacteroidota; class Bacteroidia; order Chitinophagales; family Chitinophagaceae; genus Ferruginibacter. The sequence goes on along the minus strand of JANMDL010000912.1, from coordinate 4,948 downwards.
GCTATATCCATTCCTATGCCGCTGCTGCAACCTGTTACCAATGCAATTTTATTCTCCACTCTGAAATTAAGCATATTCTATTTTTTATAAAGATGTTTTTATTTCTTGTTTTTTAAAAAAAGTTACTATTTTCTTATGCATGGCAAGGTTAATTTCTGTATATTTTTTTTCATTGGTAACATTAACAGTTTCATTCGGGTCATTTTTATAATCATATAATTCTGTACCAATAATTAAATCTTTATTAAAGGTCTGGCTGCTTCTGAATCCATTACTCATCCAAATGGTATAACGGTACTGCTTTGTTCGTATGGAGTAGCCCATTGCATCTGCATTATTTTCTTCATCTTTTTCATTTTCGGCTGTAGCATTGCTTCGTGGATACTGGCTTACCGCAAATTCTTTTACTGTTGCCTTGGGATTCTTCATTATTGAAACCAAGCTTTTACCATCCAGAAATTTTGGGATTGCAATACCAGACAGTTCACAAAGTGTTGGAAAAATATCGACATGTTCGGTTTTCGATTCGGTTATACCAGCAGCCATACCTGGCGCTGCAATAATCAGGGGTGCTTGCGTTGCCTCTTCAAAATTAGTATGCTTACACCATAAGTTATGATCGCCAAGATGCCAGCCATGGTCGCCCCATAAAACGATAATGGTGTTTTTTGTTAAACCTAAGGAATCTAAAGTATGCAATAAAATACCAACATTAGCATCTGCATAACTAATGGCAGCATAATACCCATGTATCAATTCTTTTTGCTTTTCAATGGGCATGCTTAGTCCATAATCTTTTTGGTCGCTATAGGATGATAGTGCAGCAATATCGGTATAAGCTCTTATTTCACCAGCATTATGCAATGCAATTTTTACTGCATTTTTGGGCTGCTCCTGAAAAGCTGCAATGGGCATCTCATCCCTTTTATACATATCCCAATATTTTTGCGGAGCAACAAATGGTAAATGCGGTTTTGCTAAACCTACCGCAAAGAAAAACGGAGTTCCCTCTTTACTTAACTGTATTAAAATATCTTTAGCCTGCAAAGTATTTGCACCATCGGTATAAGCATAATCAGGTACATTGGCATTTTCAACCGATGGTTTAATTTTTGACTGCACATAATCATTTGCCTCGGCTTTTGTTTTACCATTTGCAATGGCTTCAGTAAAATATTTTTCTATTAACAACCTGGTTTCCGGTAATTGATACCGGCCCAAAGATGGTTCACCATAAACGCTGTAATATTTTTTTGCTGTTTTATAATAGGGTACACTCCAGGATGGTTTATCCATTTCTTTATCCACACAACGGGGGTCGTACACTTTGCCAATACCTTGTGCAGTATAACCCTTAGTAATAAAGTATTGAGGAATACTTATAATGCCAGGATTAACATCACGCATTTTTGTTTTTAAGTCCCACACTTTTGTATAATCGGGGCGTTTGCCTGTTAAAATACTTGCACGTGTGGGACCACATACCGCTTGTTGTGCATAATTACTTTGAAATACTGTGCCCATTTTTGCAAGCCTGTCAATATTGGGTGTTTTTATTAATGAATTACCATAACATCCTAATACAGGTTTTAAATCATCAATGGCAATAAAAAGCACATTGGGTTTATTTTTTTGTCCAATACTGCTTAAGCAAAAAAATAAGGGGAGCATTAATGTGCCGGCTGTTATATAAATATTTTTCATTTTTTAAAGTAATTTATATAATACATTTTGCTCTCCGGTAATTTTTTTAAGTGACCCGTAACAAGTAGTGCATTTTAATTTTGACGCCCCACGGATAAAAAGCGGGTAAGCGTCTGCATAATGAAATTCCTTTATCTGCTTGCCGGTCCATTCTTTTTCTTTAGAGATATAAGGGAGTATCGCCTCCAGGCCCAATTGCAACGATTTGCCTGATTGGGTTTTTAAGGCCCAGAAGTCAACACCGGATTTTTCGGATAGCTGGGCTATTACATTAAATGCATTAAGGATAAACACAGAATAATGCAGGGCCGTTGTACGTTCCAGTTCCAGTGGAAAAAAGCCATCGGTATTCATCTGCACATCCAACCTGCCAATGGCACGGGTAATGATGTCATCCGCTATGGCTTTGTTCTCAATAAAAACGGCCATTGCCAATGCCTGTGCATCGTACCATACACCATGATTGTTTTTGGCATCCAGCTCATCTTTGCCAATATCGCTGGTGGTCATCCAGTTTAAATAGGCTGCCATCCATTGCTGCATGGCTGTATGCTTCTTTTTTGTCCAGCTTTTCGATTTCTTTATCAGCCCCACAGCATCCATTGCAAAAACAAACTGCCTTGTATCAATAATACCGGCGCCCCGCCCATCATTACGGCCCTTTATAAACTGCCCAAATTTCAGGTTAGGATTCATCCTTGCAGCAGTATCCAAAAACCATACACTTAACAGTTTTGCTGCATGCTTTGCATATTTTTCTTCATCAGAATAATAATAAGCCAGTGCCAGGAAATACACATTTTCACAAAGTTTTGGCATATTGTTCTTATCAGGATAATTTCTCACCTCCGGGTTCGTCACCCCATCTTTACGGATATAGGGCAATCCACCCGCTTTGGAAGAATCGGGCCACCAATACGGTGCAATGCTCATATAATCATGCTTATCGCCACTGGGCGGAAACTCCTTTTTGTCCATTACACTTACCGGCGCATACTGCAACAGTTTATCTGCCATTGTCATCAATTGCTTATAGGCTGTTACCAATGACGTATCCTTTTGCCGCAGCGCTTTTTTCTTTGCCGCCACGGCAGTAAAATCAATTTTTATCAAATCTGTATTCGACAGCTTTACCTGCGCAGCGGCTGTGCAACCTGCTGCAATAAAAACCATCACTGCTATCCCTTTTACGCTTATCATACTCATTCTGCCGTTTTTACTATCCTGTACGGCACCACTACAAAATACAGGTATTATTACTGTTTAATTATTTTACTGCCTGCTTTTCTTTCTCCATTACTAAAAACTTCTACCAGGTAAATACCGGGCGCCATTGCACTTACATCAATACTGCATACGGATGCCGTTGTTTTTTTAGATATTACCGCCTGCCCGGCTGCATTACTGATTTTTATTTCAGTATTGCCTGTAAGCCCGGTTATACCAAGCACATCGGTTGCCGGGTTTGGATACACCGTGATAGCACTGCCGCTGCTGTACCTTACTGCTACGATATTACTGTATTTAACATACCCGCTTACACCAATCACTTTAATGCGGTAATACACTGTGCCATTTGGCGGCACCACCACATCAGTAAACTGGTAACCACGGGTATTGGCAGCATTCACAAAGCCAATGGAAGCAAAACCCGTTGGATTGCTGCTCTTTTCAATGATGTATTGCAGTATGCCATCTTCATTCTCCACCTCCCAGCTTATTGCTGTTCCACCTGCTCTTTTAAATGCCGCAACATTTTTTAATTGAACTGGAATAACTCCAAATTTCCTGGTTACAATAAAGGGTGAGAAGTTGCTGAATGTTGCGGTTACCGTATTTGTTGCATTATCACCATTGCCTGTACTTGTATCATAAGAACTGCCATTGTACCTGCTGATACCAATATTGCTGTTACCCAATCCATTGAATACCGTGCCTTCCAGCCCGGCTGTCCAATCTAATTGCAATGCACAATCTCCTGTGCCATTGATGCGGTTAACGATCCACTCAGCATCAACAGATTCATCTTTCACCGTTGTACTTACCAAAGAGCCGGTTGGTGTACCGTCAACTGTAGCACCTTCAAACACAGTTACTGCATAATCCATTGCTGCGGTTGGCGTTAAGCTCACAGGTAAAAAATTAGTGGCTGTTCCCACCGGGAAAATTCTTGCTGCAGTAAAACCATCTATCCTTAAAATGCCCAAATCATTTCCGCTTCTGCCCGATATAAAATATTTTGTATTACTGAACGGAGCGCCCGCTATGGCATTGCCCGATGTGATGCGCAGCGTATCCAATGGTCTGATGGTTACTACCCCGGTGTTCAATGTTACCGTGCCTCTTATCCTTGCACGGTAATTGGTGGTAATAGATGCGTTAACCGTAAGATTGCCCACCTGCATACCCGTGGTATTGCCAGAGCTGATGCCGATTGGTTTTGAAGTAGCGGCATTGATAATGAAATTGGTGCCGCTGGCATAACTTTTGTTACCCGTAACCACCACACTGCCGGTTAAAGAGTCCAGCCCGTTGGCATTAGCAGTAACGATAGTGGCACTGTCGCTGGTAAAAGTAAAAGTTGAACCAGTGGTTGTAGTTAATGCAGGTTTTGAGAGGTTGATGGTAGTATTGGTAGCAGAAAAACCCACCACATTGGTATTGGTGCTAAGCCCTGCACCGGCAATGGCCAAACCGGTATTGCCAGAAAGTGCACCCACCACGCCTGTAACCTGGTAAGAACCTGCAACAGTATTGCCCGTAACAGTTCCCGCAGTACTCTGCACTTTTGTGGAAAATGTTGCAGCACCCGTTAATTGATTGGCGGTACCCAAATTTAATTTACCCAAAATATTCACCCCGTTTGCTATTGCAAGAGATCTTGACAATGTAACATCGCTGTAATTGGCCACTGTAAGCGACCCGATAGTGATGGTGCCGGTACCGCCAATGGTTTGCGGCACATTGCCACCCATTACAATCACATTGGTACTGCCAACTGGTGAAGTAAGTGTGCCATTTACAGTAAGGTTGCCCAGTACAGGCGTATTGCCGCTTGTATGCATGGTAAGCGTACAACCATTGTCAATAGTGAGGCTGTCAATTTTATAAAACGGACCGTCGCTTGTGAAGCCGGAATTGTTCTGAATAAATATATTGCCGTAAGTTTTTAAATTGGCCCATGAGCCTGAAGCACTGGAAGCATTTGACCTGAAGTAGCTATTACTGCCGGGCAGCATGCTGC
>JANMDL010000274.1:0-10520 GCA_031376295.1 Chitinophagales bacterium | reverse complement strand
GGTATTGTATGCGACCAAAGCATACGTATTGCCGGAGACGAATTTACTGCCGACATTATGGAAGCCCTCCGCCGCTACCACAGCCTGCTGATTGGCGAACGCACTGCCGAACAGATAAAAATACAGATTGGCGCTGCCATGAAGGATCTTGATAATCCGCCAGACGATATACCGGTAAACGGACGTGACCTGGTAACCGGCATACCCAAGCAAGTGATGGTAAGCTACCAGGAAGTGGCAGAAGCGCTGGACAAAAGTATTTTTAAAATTGAAGAAGCCATACTTAAAGCGCTGGAAACAACACCGCCCGAGCTGGCATCGGATATTTACCGCAGGGGATTGTACATAACTGGTGGTGGCGCTTTGCTGCGTGGGCTGGATAAAAGGCTCGCCAATAAAATAAAACTGCCGATACACATAGCTGACGACCCGCTTAAAAGTGTGGTGAGGGGAACAGGCATTGCGCTGAAGAATTACAACAGGTATCCTTTTGTAATGCGCTAAACCGGCTGTACACTGCACTGTACAAAAGAAAAAGATTTTTCAACAAAAGTTATGTATACGGTTTTTTCCGGGAGAGGTAAAAATGTGGTGACTAAATATCCTGACTGCCTGCAGGCGTATGGACTGGGAGGACTGCTCCATGCGTAACGTTTTTGTCTTCATCAGGCGCTATGCCAATTTCCTCTTCTTCCTGCTGCTGCAGGGTTTTTCCATCTATCTCATCGTTCATTACAACAAATACCACAATGCCGTATTCAGTTCGGGAATGAACCAGGTTACAGGCGCTGTAAATACACAGTACAACAAAATTGGCGAATATTTAGCCCTAAAGGCTGAAAATGCAAAACTGGCAAAAGCCAACGAGCAACTGCGCAATAGCCAAACGGCAAATTTTGAAAAAATAGATACCGGCAGCAGGGTTGTAGTTGATTCAGTTGCTATAGATACACTGGGTACCCGCCGTAAATGGCGCTACTTTCAGGCAAAAGTGGTATCCAACTCGGTTGCTATGCAGAACAATATGGTGGTACTGCAGCGTGGCAGCAACCAGCAATTAAGGGAAGGCATGGGCGTGGTAGACCCGATGAATGGCCTGGTGGGTAAAATTATAGAAGTGAGTGGCGATTACGCTGTTGTATTGAGTCTGTTGAGTAAAACAAGTGATTTTAAGGTGAGCGCCAAACTTAAAAAAGGAGGCGAAACAGGTTCTATCAGTTGGGATGGAAAAGAACCCAACCTGGTGGTGCTGAGTGATATACGAAAAAGTGCAGATGTTAAAAAAGGGGATACCGTATATACCAGCGGCTTTACCACCACGTTTCAATACGGATTGATGATAGGAACCGTAGAGCAGGTTACACCGGAAAAAAGCACCAATAATTTCAGGATAACTGTACGCACCACAGCCAATTTTTACAACCTGCAGTATGTGTATGTAATTGAAAACCTGGACATGGAGAAAATAGAAGCCATTCTGCAAAAAGCACAAAAAAAAGCCGGAATTAATTAAATGAGTGTACTGGTAAAAAATATTGTTCGTTTTATATTGTTTATCCTGGTTCAGTTTTTTGTACTGGATAAAATACACCTGCACAAAATGGTTACCCCGTACATTTATTTTCTGTTTATTATTTGGCTGCCTTTTAATATGCCCCGTGGCTGGCAATTGGTCATTGCTTTTATACTGGGTTTTGTGCTGGACAGTTTCCGTCACCAGCCAGGTTTTCATACTGCCGCATGTGTACTGGTAGCATACCTCAGACCTTTTCTGGTAAACCTGCTCATACCGCATGAAGGTGCCGATGCCAACTACGATGAGCCCTCTGTAAAAAGCCTGGGCGGGTATATGAGGTATTTTATCTTTATCACCATTTTAACCGTCATACATCATGGCTGGCTTTTTTTACTCGAAGCCTGGCAGTTCGGCAATATGTGGTACTTCTTAATAAAAACAGTGCTGTCAACAGTAGTGAGCCTGGCACTTATTATGGTAGCCGAAATGTTGTTTGTACGCAAGCAGCAGTTCAGAACTAATACCGCATAGGAATTAAGAATTGGCAATGAAGAATTAAGAATGGGTAGGTGCAGTGCTGCGGGGGAAATGGAGCGTCACATATTATGGAGCTTGGCAGTGTTTCTGGCCGCAGTTATTATAAGAACAGCGTAAGGCATGCTCTCATCTGTTCACTGTTAGCTTCTGCACACGTCAATTTTTTTGTTCTTCAGCATCTGTAAATCGTAACTTGCATATAACATTCGTAAATCTTCAACCAAGTGTCTGTCTTTAACCAATCAAGAAAAAATGTAATCATGCTGGTATTTATTGCCATGTTTGTGATTATCATTGTACGTTTATTCACCCTGCAGGTACTTTCCTCCCGGTATGAGATGGAAGCCGATTCACAAAGTAAGTTCCGCAAAGTAATCTATCCCGACAGGGGTATTGTATTCGACAGACATAAAAAAGCAATTCTTCAGAATACAACCGTGTACGACCTGGTGGTAATACCTTCCAAAATAAAAGGAGTGGATACAATGGCACTTTGCCGGATACTGGATATTGATACGGCTATTTTCAGAAAACGGATTATAGATGGCATCATTAAAAATACCAAACTGAGGCCAACTACTTTTGAGGCACAGCTTTCCCCTGAAAAAATGGCCCGCATCAACGAATCAATGTACAAGTTTGCCCCGGGCTTTTACCTGCAGGAGCGGCCCGTGAGGGATTATCCATTTGATGCAGCAGCCAATATACTGGGGTATCTTGGAGAAGTAGATACCGGCTATTTGCGCAGGCATCCCGGCGAAGGTTACCTCAGTGGAGATTATTTCGGCGTATCAGGCCTGGAGCGCAGCTACGAAAAAGTACTGATGGGGCAGCGGGGTATACAGTACTGGAAAAAAGACAATAAAAACAGGCTGACAGAGCCGCTGGAAAACGGAAAATATGATACCAGCGCAGTAGCAGGTCAGAATATGTACACTTCGCTGGATATTGAACTGCAGGAACTGGGAGAAAAATTGATGGAAAATAAAATAGGCTCTATTGTGGCAATTGACCCAAAAACCGGGGGTATATTGGCAATGGTTAGCAGCCCCACTTTTAAGCCTAAAATGCTCACTGGCTCCCAGAGAAAAAAACACATTGCAGAACTGCTGCTCAACCCGGCATTGCCGCTGCTTAACCGCACAGTTAGCGCTACTTATTCACCAGGTTCAACATTTAAAACGCTTCAGGCGCTGGTTGGTTTACAGGAAGGTGTTATCACAACAGACACCCGTTTCTCCTGTAATGGGGCTTTTTATGGCTGTGGTAGTGGTAAGCCCATGCGCTGCCTCGATTATGGCACTTTCGATTTACGCAATGCAATCAGGCTCTCTGATAATACTTATTTTGCCAACGTAATGCAGCGGGTAATCAACAACCCCAAATACCCTAATATTGACAGCAGTCTGACAGCTTGGAACAATTATATGTACGCTTTTGGTATTGGAAAAAAACTGGGAGTGGATGTACCCTCCGAAAAAAGAGGCAATATCCCTACCCCGGCATATTTCAACAGTCCAAAAGTGTTTGGCCCCGGCAAATGGAACTTCTGCAGTTTCCGCTCAGTAAGTATTGGCCAGGGAGAGGTAAATACCACCCCCATACAGGTAGCCAACGAAATGGCATACATCGCCAACAAAGGATGGTACATAACCCCGCATGTAGTTGATTCCATTGAGGGCGGGGATAAATTTGGTGTACTGTCAAAATTTAAGGAAAAACACAGGGCGCTGGACATTCCCGACAGTGTGTTTGAAGCGGTGCATGATGGTATGCTGGGTGTGGTGCAGAATGGTACCGGCACCAATGCAAAAGTTAAAGGCATTGATATTTGTGGAAAAACAGGTACAGTAGAAAACTATTTCCGGGGAGTGAAGCAACCTAACCACGCTTTTTTCTGCGGTTTTGCCCCCAGGGATAATCCCAGAATAGCCATTATGTGTGTGGTTGAAAACAGCGGACGCTTTGGTGGTACTTATGCCGCTCCTATTGTGGGGCTGATGATAGAAAAATACCTGAAAGACTCCATCACCGAAAAACCACGACTGGCCAAAATAGAACAATTATCAAAACTGAACCTGATACCGTCAAGGATATATGTGGAGATGAAGCGGCAGGATTCGATGCTGCATTCCAAAGATTCAGCTTACCTGATTCAGAAAGGCTATATCAAAATAATAACAGACACACTGGATCTGGACAATACAGATGATGTGGAAGCTGAAAAAGAAGAGCAGCGGTTGAAAGAAAAAATGAAAGCCGAAGAAGAAAAAAAGAAACAGAAAGATAAAGATAAAGAAGCAGAACTGCCCAGGCCCAAAGCAGAGGCTGTATTGCCAGAAGAAAAGAAAAAACCTGAACCGGAAGATTCAGTTAAAAATTAAACAGGATTGTATGCAGCAAAATGCTGCAAATCAATCCGGCAAAGTATAAAAATGGCGTATTCAAAAAATCCTGCAATATCAAAAGGGGTCGACTGGCTGCTGGTATGGCTTTACCTGCTGCTGGTAATAATAGGTTTAGTAAGTATTTTTTCAGTAGAATACCGCAGTGAAGACAATGTGGTGCAAACCCTGCTTGGTTTTAAAAAGAGTTACAGCAAGCAGATGTTTTTCTTTGGTGCCTGCTGCATCCTTGCCATCTTTATTTTATTAACTGATAGTAAACTTTTTACTGCTACGGCCAACCTCTCCTACATAGTGGGCATTTTATTGATACTGGCCACATTTGTGTTGGGCAAGGAAATAAAGGGTTCCAAAAGCTGGATACCGCTGGGTTTTATGAACCTGCAGCCTGTAGAAGTTTGTAAAATATTTGCCTCCCTTGCATTGGCCAAATTTCTTTCCATGGCCGATACCGACTTTACCAAACCCAGGGCGCAGTTGATTGCAGCAGCCATTAGTTTTACACCTGCTGTATTTTCAGTATTGCAGAGCGAAACGGGTCTTGCGCTGGTGTATTTATCATTCTTAATACCCATGTACCGGGAAGGGTTGCCGCCTGGCTACCTTGTTGCCGGTATCAGTATTGCTGTGCTGCTGGTATTGTGCCTGCTGCTGCCAAGGCTGCAACTGGTAATAGCTTTTTCGGCAATAGCATTAATTGCGGCATATATTTTAAGGCGGCAGATTAAGCGGAACAACGCTCTTGTGTTGCTGATAGCAGGCTGCTGGCTGATGGTAAGCAGTTTTGTTTGGTTGGGCGTGCCATTTGTATTTACAAAAGTGCTGAAACCTTACCAGGCCAACAGGATATTCAGTATGGTTGGAGTGGACAATCCTTTTGTTGATAAAACCACTGCACAATTTTTGAGCCCGGAAGAGGAAAAAGAAAGAAAAAAGAAAAACGAGCAGCAGGACTATAATGTAAAGCAGTCAAAAATTGCCATTGGCTCCGGGGGCTTTGCCGGCAAGGGCTTTTTAAAAGGCACACAAACCCAGGGCGATTTTGTACCAGCACAGAATACCGATTTTATTTTTACCGCAGTAGGTGAAAATTTTGGCTTCTGGGGCACCACATTGCTCATGCTCATTTACCTTATCCTGCTGCTGCGCATTGTATTTGTGGCAGAGCGGCAGCGGAGTACTTTCAGCCGTGTATACGCCTATTGTGTAGCAGGTGTTTTTTTCTTTCACATAGCAGTAAATATTTGTGTTACCATCGGCCTGGCACCTGTAATAGGCATTACACTGCCGCTGATAAGTTATGGAGGTTCCTCGCTGCTTACCTTTACCATTTTATTTTTTATTCTTGTAAAGCTGGATGCCGACAGGCAGATGGTGCTGCGGTAAGGCTGTTTTCTCTGTCTGTAGTTATTGCACTGGGATAATATTAATTTAGCTTTGCAACTTACCGGGGCAATATGCCCAACGACCATATTGGTTAATACACAAACAATACTAATGACAATCATTCCATTAAGCGAAGGCACATTCAGTATAGATAAAACAAAAGTTTTTGTACCCTTTGATACAGGTACAGATACATTGGCGCAAAGGGCAGCAGGAAGCATACTGGTAGAGATACAACCATTTTGCATTGTAACTGATAAGGATATTTTGCTGATCGATACCGGGCTGGGTTTCAGTAATCCTGATGGAACGCTGCAATTGCACCAAAACCTGCTTGACAATGGTATTAATCCATTAGACGTAACCAAAGTGCTGCTCAGTCACCTGCATAAGGATCATGCCGGTGGAATAGCCAGGGAAGATAAGATACTGCAAAGGGCTTTCTTCAGTTTCCCCAATGCGCTGTATTATGTTAACCGGGATGAACTGCGCTTTGCCTTTGAAAAAGGAAGCCCTTCTTATATTCCCGGTGAACTGGAATTACTCCATACATCCGATAGGGTAATGCTGCTGGAAGATGATGGTAAGATAGACGGGTACATACAATATAAAGTAACAGGCGCACACTGCCCTTATCATACAGTATTCTGGATAAACAGTAACGGACAAACGATATTTTTTGGTGGTGATGTTGCACCGCAATTGCAGCAAATGAAAAACCGCTTTGTTGCCAAATATGATTATGATGGTAAGAAATGTATGGAGTTGAGGCAGGAATGGTGGCAGCTTGGTCAGCAAAACAAATGGACTTTTCTTTTTTACCACGATATCAAAACACCCGTAGTCAATTACTGAAATCCGGAACAACTTACAATCTGGTGTAAAAAAAAGGCCTGCCCTGGAAAGAGCTGGCCGTTGCTAACCTATGAAAAACACCTGCTGCAAAGATAAGATAAAGTTTGACAAAACACAAAATTTTTTTTAGTAAAATTACGGTGTTATTTTTTGAGTACTTTTTCGCTTTCTAATTTCGTGGAGAGGGTATAAATAAAAAAAGGCCTGCTCTGGAAAGAGCTGGCCGTTGCTAACCTATGAAAAACACCTATTGCAAAGATAAGAGGAAAATTCAAACTACCAAATATTCCTAAGATTTTTTCCTAAGAATTTTTCTTAGATAAAATGCGGAATTTACCATGGAGTTTAATTCTCTATCCTCCCCTGCGTTGGCGGGGTGGCATATTCTGGCGGTTCTGCCTCATTTTTCTCAAACGCTCAACAAGTTTACGCCTGAACTCTCCATCTTTACGGAAAAAATTTTCTGTACGGCTGCTGCCCAGTACCCTGCTAAATTTGTCCTGGTAGCGCTTTTTTATATCTAGTACCTTTTGCTGGCGCTCCAATTCAGGCATATCCTGCTTTACGCCTTTAAGGTCACGGTCAAATTCGGAATGTATTGGCCAGAATTTCTGGGCATCATCGGCCGTTAAATTCAACTCCTTGGTAATATAAGCTACGTAAAGTGCCTGTATTTTCTCCATTTTCACCCCATTATCCCCTTCGGGCTGGTCTATCTGTGCCCGGGCAATTGTAAAACTGCCGAGTGATATTGCTGTTATAAGTAAAAATCGTTTCATGTTATCCTCCTTAATTGTTTAGGTCTTTATTGTCAATATCATTTAAAAAATTGTCAAGCGTCTTGTCGTCAAGCATCAGTTCGTCTTCGGTTGGCAGTTCTTTTTCATCTACAGCCACAGCAATCAGGGCCGCATCCACATCCTGTCCTTCAGTTTCCAGAAATTTCACAATGGCTTCGTCGCTAACCTTATCAAATTCGCTGTTATATTTTACTTCATCCTTGCTAAGTGCCACACCTTCTTTTTGTACGGCAGTAAGCTCGGCCAGCCCGGGTTGTATAAATTGGTACACACCAAGTGCCATCACCCCAACAAAAGCCGCCGCTACTGCATATTTAATAACACGCAAACTGCTGCGCATACGTATAAGTTTTGCCGGTTCAGGCTTCAGTTTACTCATTATTTCTGTAGCCAGCCCGTCAAAATAGCCCTGAGGTACCTCAAATACATTCTTATCCTGCAACCCCTGCAACACGGCAGGCAGTTGTACCATTTTATCACCGGCATAAAGCTTGTCAGTAATACGCCCGGTCAGCCCTTCAAAATAACCCTGTGGTACTTCAAATACATTTTTATACCTCAGGCTTTCCAACAGTGGAGAAAGGCTTTCTTCCGTTTCATCACTATCCGGGGCAACATTTTGTTGCTTTATTTTGCTTAAAATATTGCTGGCCAGTGTATCAAAATAGCCATCCGGCACATCAGATCCAATAGCTTTTAAGATACTGTCGCCATTGATGGTACGCATTACACTGCCTGCAAAGCCTTCAAAATAACCTTCCGGCACTGTAAAAACATTAACCACCTCATTGCCAGCCAGTGTTGACTGCAGCTCCTGTAATTCCCTCAATATGTCGTTCCTCGTATCCATTACGTTTTTAAGACTATTTTTTGTGTTAAAAGTTTAACCATTAATGATGTAAGCCTCTATTTTCTTTACAGCGTGATGATAGCTTGCTTTTAGCGCCCCTTCGCTGGTTTCCAGCACACGGCTCATCTGCTCATAAGGCATTTCATCATAATATCGCAGGTTAAACACAACCCGTTGTTTTTCAGGCAGTTGCTGTATGGCCACCTGCAATTTCCATTCTAACTTATTTGCATCAAAGTGCTTATCGGCCATTAATTTGTTGCTTAAGCCGCTTTCCACATCGCTCAGCGATACAGAAGCTTTCCGCTTTTGTTGCTCAATATAAGTAAGGCTCTCGTTGGTGGCAATGCGGTACAGCCAGGTGTAGAGCTGGCTGTCTTCCCTGAAATTGCCCAATGCGTTCCATACCTTAATAAACATATTCTGCAGTACATCGTTGGCATCCTCATGCTCCACCACCATGCGGCGCACATGCCAATAAAGCTTTTCCTGATACTTTTTAATAATCAGTGTAAAGCCACGCTCTTTGGTAGCAGGCTCCTTAAACTGCTGAAGCAGCTCCTTATCATCCAAATGTTCAGCCATAAATTGTGTTGATGCAAGATAAAAATAAAAAAACCAGCCTGTTTGACTGATTAAAGTTACAAAAGTTTAATGCTTTCAGGGGCATTGTCCTGCAGTATAAGTGGTAATGCCATCGCAAGCTGCCTGGCAGGCATTTTCGTAAGTGCGGTTATTGCAGCCGCACACATAATTTACCACTCCGGGGCAAACGCAATTGGTATTGATAGCACCCTGCGGGCATTTTTTATCTTTTTTACAAGAGCTAAGCAGCAGGCAAAACATAGCCATGGTAGTAAAAATAAGACTTTTCATAAAAGGTAAAAAACAAGAACCGGGCCAGTATCGCTAAAATTGAATGTGCAGGATACCAACCCGGTTCTGGAATTATTTTGACTGTTTTGTGGTACCACCACCACCTTCGCATGTGCCTTCTGTATAGCTTTTTACCCCTGCAATGTAAGCATAACAACTGTTGCTGTAAGTAACACCGTTACAGCCACAAACCGGCCTGTACACATCTAAGCAATTTACCCCTTTTACTGGCTTGCCCTGGCATACGCTGAAAACACCTGCTTCTGTACCGGCTTGTTCAGGAACAAGGGCATTGTTTTTTTTGCAGCCAACAGCAGCAAAGCTTAGCAATAAAATTGCCGAGAAAATTTGTTTCTTCATTCTGTAAATGTTTATTGGTTATAAAAATAATTACACAGCCATTGGTACGGCTGCTGGTGTGAGGGAAATAAAAAGGGTTAACCGGCTGGAATGTTTTGCGTACAGAATATGATGCGCATAAACCTGCGGTAAATATTGCTACAGTAAATATAGTAATTATTTTCTGGCCATTACCTTTTCGGCAGCAGCTACAATAAACTCCGTGTCCAATCCATATTTTTTTAGCAGGTCGGTAGGTTTGCCACTTTCGCCAAAAGTATCGTTGGTACCCACATACTCAATGGGTATTGGGCAGTTGCGGGCAGCCACCTGTGCAATGCTGTCGCCCAGGCCGCCGATGATATTATGTTCTTCCGCTGTAACGGCACATTTTGTTTTTTGTATGGAAGCTATTACGGCTTCTGTATCCAGCGGTTTAATGGTATGTATATTAATCACTTCCACGCTGATGCCTTTTTCTTCCAGTATCCTGCCTGCCTCTACAGCCTTCCATACAAGGTGGCCGCAGGCAAAAATGCTTACATCAGCTCCATCGCTCAATTTTTGTGCCTTGCCCAGTACAAAATCGGCTTCGTTGGTAAAAATGGGCCAAACCGGCCTGCCAAACCGCAGGTACACTGGCCCATGATAATCGGCTATGGCCATAGTGGCAGCTTTTGTCTGGTTGTAATCAGCAGGTACAATCACCGTCATGCCAGGCAGCATTTTCATCAGCCCTATATCTTCCAGTATCTGGTGGGTGGCGCCATCTTCACCCAGGGTAAGCCCGGCATGTGAAGCACAAATTTTTACATTTTTATCGCTGTAAGCCACACTTTGGCGTATCTGGTCGTACACCCTGCCGGTACTAAAGTTGGCAAAAGTAGTGGTATAGGGTATCTTGCCCCCAATGGTCAATCCCGCTGCCACACCAATCATATTGGCTTCAGAAATAC
>JANMDL010000262.1:0-5839 GCA_031376295.1 Chitinophagales bacterium | reverse complement strand
CAAAACAGTAGCAATTACCCAACAAAAAATAGCAATTTCGGCTGGGGTAATGTAAATGCCAACACCGCAACCAACTAAAAAAAGTTACTTACATAAAAAAAGCACCAAATAAAATTGGTGCTTTTTCATTTTAAGAATGCTGAACTATCAACACCTTAACTTATCTCTTGCATGTCAACCAATTTTTTGTAAAAACCATCTTGGCTAATTAAACTTTCATGGTTGCCTCTTTCTATTATTTCTCCTTTTTGTAACACAATAATTTCATCGGCATTTTTAATGGTACTAAGCCTATGAGCTATTACAATTGAGGTTCTATCCTGCATTAAATGGATGATAGCATCTTGCACCAATCTTTCACTTTCAGTATCTAATGAAGAGGTAGCCTCATCTAATATCAGTACCGGTGGGTTTTGCAGCAATGCCCTGGCAATGGTGATGCGCTGCCGTTCGCCGCCACTCAGCTTCATGCCCCTGTCGCCGATATTGGTGGCGTAGCCTGCTTCCTTGGCGATAATAAAATTATGTGCGTTGGCTATCCTGGCTGCAGCTTCAATTTCCTGCTGCGATGCTGCCGGGTTGCCCAGTGCGATATTAGCTGCAATGGTATCATTGAACAAAATCGGTTCCTGTGTTACAAAACTCATCAGGCGGCGCAATGGTTTTATTTTATACTGCCTGATATCAACACCATCAAGTGTTATGGCTCCTTTGGTACAATCATGAAAGCGTGGCACCAGGTCAACCAATGTGGATTTGCCAGCACCCGATGAACCAACCAGGGCAATCGTTTTCCCTTTATCAATGCTGAAAGAAATGTTGTTCAGTATCTGCTTGTCTTCGTAAAAAAAGGAAACTTCTTTAAACTCAATTTTGTCATTAAAGCTGTGCACATCTTTTGCATCAGGCAGTTCGTCAATTTTTAGCGGTGCTTTTAATACTTCCTCCACACGGTCAATCGCTGCCAGGCCCTTTTGTATGCTGAAGATGGTGCCGGATAAATTTTTTGCAGGATTAATAATCATGGCAAAAACAGCAATATAAGTAATAAGGTCGCCTCCGCTGAGTAAAGTATCGCCATTCAGTACAAAGGAGCCGCCCAGGTAAAGGATGATGCAGAGTACCAATACGCCAAGTACTTCGGTAACCGGGCTGGCAAGATCACGGCGGTAAGCCATTTTATTGTTCAGGGCAAAAAGCCTGTCGTTGCCGGTTTTAAATTTTTCCATCATGGCATCTTCCGCAGTAAAGGCTTTTATCACTTTAATGCCGCCAAGGGTTTCTTCCACATGGCTCAGGTTTTCGCCTGCGGCAACTGAAAATGCGCCCGAATCTTTTTTCAGCCTTTTGCTCAGCCTGCCAATGAGTAGCCCGGTAAATGGCAGCAGCACCAGCAGCAGCAATGACAATTGGGGGCTCAGATACACCAAATATGCAAGATAGCCCAGCACAGTCAGCGGGTCTTTTATCAACCCTTCCAGCACCATAATGATGGAGGAATATATCTCTGACATATCACCAGTCATGCGGCTCATCAGGTCGCCCTTTTTCTGCTCGGTAAAATAGCCTACCGGCAGCTTAAGTATCCGGTTGTAAAAACTTGTTCTGAAACCCGACTGGATATTATTGCGGATGGGTGCCGAAATACGAAAGGAGAGGTATAGAAAAATATTTTTTAACAGGGTTGCCGTTACTATGAGGATACAGATGGCAGCCACAGCATACAATTTGCCGTTATTGTTTATCAGTTGTTCAATGTATTGCTTTACTCCACCAATGGCGCTTGAATTAATGGCAGGATTTTTTACCTCCGGCTTAAATAGAAGCTCCATAAAGGGCGAAAGCAACCCCAGGGAGAACAATGATAAAACCGTAGCCAGGATGGTACACAGCAGGTAAAGCCAAAGTTTCCCCCGGGGGATCTTTATATATGTGAAAATGCGCAGAAATTGCTTCATACAAATGTATCCGTATTGCTTTATAAGTGGGCAAAATTAAGGTATTATTTGGGGATGTGCCGATGAGATAACGGCCTAATACTGCCTTGGCGGTACAAGTTGTACTGATTTACTGATTCCTGGCAGATTGTGCTGATGGATGGGAATACCGATGAAGATGATGCCGGGCGGATATTTCACCTCCTTTTAACAATTAAACAGGCAGAAGCCGTAATAAGCTAATCAACTTTGAACTTTCCAACTTTGAACTTATTCAACCGTCAGTGAGAAACTGATCATCCTGGAATTGATATGGCTGATTACATTGGAGTACTTGAGGTTTACATCGCGGCTGTGCAGGTCGCTAAGGCCCCAACTGGCTTTCAATTCAGGGGTAAGTACAAATACCGGGAAATAAAAATGGAAACCAATACCCAGTTCCAGCCCAAGGTCAAGTTTTTTTAGTTTTATAAGGTTTTCAGCTTTGCGGGCGCCGGCATTGGCAGCAAGGTCATAATCTAATTTTACGCCGCCAATGGTATATACTTTAAAGTTATTAATGCGGTCGCTGCTGAACTTGAGCTGAACTGGAAGTGAAAGTGAGATGGATTGTACTTTTTTTACAATCAGTTCTTTTTCACCAAAGTCAGGGTACTTTTGGTTGTATTCAAAAGCTTTTTCGGTAAAAGTGAGGTTGAGCGGGTAGGTACGCAGGTCGAAATGGTTGCCCAGCCGGAAGTTGACCATCCAGGCCAGGTTAAGCCCTGTACTGTTGATGCTCTCTACCGTACTGATGGAATCGTACAGTAAAAAACGGGGATGGTGATCGAAATTAAAATGCGATCTGTTAAAGCCGATATTGATGCCAAAGTGATAAGGTTTGTCATCATGGTCGGGCAGGTTAAGTTCACCCTTCCACAACTGGCTGTGGCCAATAAAGGGAATCATAATGATTACTGCCAGTATATGTATTATTTTTCTCCGCAATATATGCTGCATATTCCTAAACTCAGGGGTTTGCAAAACGTTTGTTTATATCCAAGACTATCCAGGATACCTGTAAAATTTTTTCCTTCCGGAAATTTTTTGATCGATTCGTCGAGATACTCGTATGCGTTGCGGTTTTTAGAGAATATTTTACCCACATTAGGGGCTATTGTTTTCATGTACAGATTGTAAAACCCTTTGGCGATGGTACTTTTTGGTCTTGAAAATTCCAGCACAACCAATTTTCCACCTGGTTTAAGTACCCTTTTTATTTCCGATAACCCTTTATTCAGGTCTTCAAAGTTGCGTACCCCAAAAGCCACTGTTACTGCGTCAAACGTATTATCGTCGAATTTTATTGTTTCACTGTCGCCATTTAACAGTTTGATAGTATTTTCAAGCCCTGCTTTTGCAACTTTTTTCCGTCCTATTTCCAGCATGCCATCACTGATGTCGATACCTGTTACAGATTCCGGCTGCAGCATTTTTACTGCCATCAGTGCCACATCGGCAGTACCTGTGGCCACATCCAGTATGTTTTTGGGCTGCAGCGCTTTCAGTTGCTTCAGTGCTTTTTTGCGCCACCCCACGTCAATCCCGGCGCTTAGAAACCGATTCAAAAAATCGTACCGGAAGGCAATATCGTTAAACATTGCTGCTACCTGTTCCTTCTTTTTCAGCTCCGATCCTTTGATGGGAACCACTCCGTCGTGTGCAAATTCACCCATTTCGGGGCAAAGGTAAGGGTTTGAGGGATTGATTGGTGCTGTTGTGGAAGGAGTGCAGGCGATGAATGATGACCGATGGGCGTTGGCCGGTTGGTATTGTGATAAAGCAGCGTTGGTTGTTGCGCCCATCGTTCACCCGCCCATCGTTCATCGGGGATGAGCCAAAATTCAGTTATCTTGCAGCCATGGTCATCAAAACTGCCACATATCTTATCAGCAGCCCCGATTTTGCTAAATGCCCCAATCCCGACAGGAAGGAATATGCGTTTATCGGCCGTAGCAATGTGGGCAAATCTTCGCTGATAAACATGCTTTGCAACAATGAAAAATTGGCCAAAACATCGGGCAGCCCGGGCAAAACCCAGATGATTAACCATTTTGAAATTGTGTCCACCCCGCCGCCAGTGGAGGGTTCGGGCAGAAATAAAGGAGTTGACCAGCGCTGGTACTTAGTTGACCTGCCGGGCTATGGCTTTGCCAAAGTGAGCCAGAGCAGCAGGCGCCGCTGGGAGCAAATGATTGAAAACTACCTGCGCAAACGGGAGAATCTCTCACTCGTATTTGTACTGATTGACAGCCGCCACTCACCACAGAAAATTGACCTTGAATTTTTAGAGCAGTTAAAAAAATGGGGCGTACCCTTTGCCCTTGCTTTTACCAAAAGCGACAAGGAAAACCAGCGGACTGTGAACAAAAATGTTAAAGATTTCTTAACCGCTATGCGCAAAACCTGGCAGTTTTTACCACAGCATTTTGTAACCAGTGCTATCAAAAAAAGCGGAAGAGATAAAATATTGGCACTTATTGGTGAGTTGAATGCTGAGAAATAATGCTGACGCTGCTTATCATTTGCAAATGGCATAAATACCCAATACACGGTATGGCAGGATTTGCCACTTTACTTTTATTTGTAAAAAAAGATGAAAAAAATAATACTGGCGGTTGTACTGCTGGCAGCATTTACTACCAATGCTCAAACTGCTGAAAGCATAAAGGCACAGGCGGCGCAGATAAAACAGCAAATGGACAGCAGCAGCAAAAGCCTTGCTGCTACGATGAAAAATGCACAGCAAACACTTGACTCACTGCGCAATGCACAAATGCAACAGCAGGCACAGCGCAGTGGCGATATGATGTTGCAGTGGCACAAAGAGCGCCAGGTAAAGCAAAAAAAGCAGATGTTCCTTTACCTGGGAATGGGTATTTTATTTTTAGGTATACTGGTGTTTGGCCTTATGCGCAGGAGAAAGAAACCATAGCTGAAAAATTATTCTTAAAAGCTGCTCTTCAGCTTTTTTATCAATCTTTCCGACAGCCGCATATCTGCTGTAATGATATCTGCGTCAGTCATTAACCCATCTCTGTAAGTCAGTTTTTTCTGGTAATTGGTGTTGAGGCCATTTATAAGCACAACCTTTACCATGCAACTGCTGTCGGCCGCATTGGTATAAATGGAATCTATCCTTCCTTCTACAATACCATACTCCCTGAATGGGTAAGCTGCTAATTTAAGCAGTACTTTCTGCCCTGTTTTTATACCGGGTGATTTATCAGCAGCCACAATTACTTCGGCATAAAGGGCTGTATTGCTTTGCAGCAATCTGCCTGAAGCAGGCACTATATCGGGGTAATGAATAAAAAAGCTGGAAGCCAGTATCAGCAGCAGTATCGCCAAAAAAATGAGGTTGCCCCAGCGTATTAAAAAGCCGGGCTTGTGCGCTATTATCTCATTTACCGCTGTACTGCGTATAGATGCTCTGTTGTTATCTTCCGGCATAAAAAAATTATTTAAATGAGGGCTGTTGCCAGCTTATCAATTGCCCAGTTCAAGTTGGTTTTTTACCAGTTCATAATAAGCGCCTTTTTGCTGCGCCAGTTCATCATGCGTACCACTTTCGGTAATGGTGCCATTGTGCAGCACCACAATTTTATCGGCATTTTTTACCGTACTCAGCCTGTGTGCCACCACTACTACGGTTTTACCTTTAAAAAACTCCTGCATATTCTCCATAATCACTTTTTCGTTGTTGGCATCCAGGCTGTTGGTAGCTTCATCAAAAAATATAAAGTCGGGGTCTTTGTATACGGCTCTTGCTATTAAGATGCGCTGCTTTTGCCCTGCGCTTATGCCATTGCCTTCTGCACCAATTCTTGTATTAAAACCCAGTGGCAGCGATTCTATAAAAG
>JANMDL010000234.1:0-5488 GCA_031376295.1 Chitinophagales bacterium | reverse complement strand
CTTTTATATCTTTTATATCTTTTATGTCTTTTGCGTCCTTTGTATCTTTTATATCGATTATTTTTTCCTTTTGTTCTAGTTTTTTTGTTGATAATTGTGATTTTTTTGGTTTAAAATCATCATTTATATTTTCTCTTGTTTTTGATGATAAACGTAATTGTTTTTCTTTTAATTTGGCGCTTTGTTTGGCGGCTTTACAATGACTGGGCCGGCCCACGGGATGCCCCCGTCTGGTTTTTAACCACCGGGGAGTGGCGATAATTTTAAATGCACCCCTTATAAACTAATTTAATTACTTCCTTCAGCAGGAGCAGCGGCCACTTTCTTCTTTTTTAGCTTATCGGGGTCACGCCTGAAAAGGTCGCTCAGGTGATCAAAATCTTTTTTATACGAAAGGCTGATACCCTGGCGGTTGCGCTGGCCAAATACCTGGTCAATGCTCGTTCTTCTGAAACCCACCACCCGTACTTTGCCATCGTTGGTAAGCAGCCATTCAGCAGAAAAATCAGGCGTTATCAGCAGGTTGTTGTTGTTGGTAGCCTGCAGCAGGTATGGATTATTGTAATCAAGGTTGCCACCAATGGTGATAATGAGCCTGTTGTTAAAATAACTTTTTATCAGGCCAAATTTGGCCGCAGCCTGTATCTGCGTTACGCTGTTCCGTAAATCAAAACTGGGTGTAATGTCAAAATAGGTTACAATATTAGGGTCGTTCAATGTTTTTTGTAAAATTTTACTAAAGGCATTGGTAAGAAAGGATGATACTACCTGCCCGATGGTACCTGCTGCAATATTGTACGGATTACCGCCACCAAAAAAACCCTGGTCGGTATTAATGAACGAATTAAAAATGAGCAGAGAGCTTACCTGTTTGTTCATTTCTGCAGGGTCTTTCTTATACTCTGCCAGTTTTCTATCTACCACAAACTGGTCTACGATTGTTTCTTCCTTTGGAATTACAAAGTCGAAACTGATGGCCGGTTTTTTAAGTGTTTCGGTAAGGTGCGATACAATGATAAGGTCTGATTTTTGTTTGGTATTGGGCGATACATTGGCAAGGTCTACATTGACTGCCCTGTATTCTGCATCAATATTTATTTCGGCCTCATAAGGATCGCCTGTCCAGTTGATATAGCCCTGCTGTTTAACGGTAAATGGCTTTTTAATAAATGTCTGGAAGTTGAATTCATAACTTCCATTGGTAATATCGTACCGTCCAAATATGCGCAGTGGTTCTTTATTGCCAACTTCTATATGCAGTTTACCATTGCCCTGGCCTTTAATGATATCACCTGTTGCTTCATCTAATATCACATCCACTTTGCAGGATGGGTTGGCAGTGATATCCATTTCCACTACAATGCTGGTTCCCACTTTTGTTTTCAGTTCAGTTTCCATCTGTGTACCAAACTGTATAAAATCAATATAATCCACAGCGCCGGTTTCCCTGCCGTTTCCACCGGGCAGGTATATATGGTTGCTGTCACTTACTAACAGGGATGGGCCACCGCTGATATACATCTTCATATCGTTTACCGGCCCGTTGAGGGTGAGCAGGGCATTGCCAATTACTTTGCCGTAAAACTGTGCATTGTCTCGTTTAGTGGTATTCAGCAGCAGCAGCCTGCCGGCAGAAAAACGTATATCATCAAAAGCAAATTCTTTAAAAAAATTGTGGTTCATAATACCGCTGAGGGTGGCGGTATTGTTTAGGGTATCTTTCAGTATCATGTTGCCAAAATCAATGGCATCCTCATTAAAAATAATGGTTTCATTGGTAAACTTATACCTGCACTGGGTATAGTTTACTTTCACGGAACCATCATTAATGTTCATGGTGCCGGTAATGTATTTGTGCTGCTTGCCGCCAAACAATTTAATATCGCCAGTGCCAATGCCTTTGATATTACTGAAAATGCCACCGAGATAAGGCTGCAGCATTTCAAGATTAATGCGGCCCGCCTGCAGGCTGGTGGTCAACTGGTTGTTTGATGAGTCTTTGCTGTTAAATGTGCCATCAAAACTGAATTCGTTTTTTTCTCCTGTTGCACTGCCTTTAAACCTGGCAATGCCGGTTGTGCTGTTGTAATCACCATCAAGCCGGGCATCCCCAATCAGTTGATTATCCACCCGCAGGTCTTTAATGGTGGTGTTGTTGAATTCTATATATGGTTTCCCAAGTATATCTTTTGCAATAATTTCACCGTCTATAATTCCTTCAAGCCGCGGCTGGCGGGTAATATAAGGCGCAAAATCATCTATGTTAACTTTGCTGAGCTTGGCTATAATGTCTGTGCCGTTACCTTCCTCAGAGGGTTGTGTGGCAATAGTGATCTGCTGCTGTCCCTGTACAAATTTTATTTCGCTGGCAACAATCACTGATTTGCGAAGGGTAAGCTCACCATCTTTTTCCAGCTCCCATTTCTTTTCATTGATGATAAAAGAGGAAGGGAAAAAATGAATATTCACCCCGTCGGTAAGGGTTTGTACACTGGCATTCAACTCGGCATTGTTCAATGTTTTGCTGGCGCTTGTAGTCAGCGAAATATCCGAAAAATCATTATGGCTTTTCAGTTTAAGTGTGGTGGCCGGAAAGCTGAGGCTGTCGTTAATGCCAATAGTTGCAAGCGTAATGGTAGTTTTTAACGTGTCGGATGTGCCCAGTGCATCCAGTTTTATGTCTTTAAACGTTATACCATCATAACTCATGTCTGGTACTGTTGCCGTCACATTCAGTTCATTATCTGCCAGGTGCAGGCTGCCGGTAATAACAGCATCGTTAAAGCCTTTCAGTTTTTTATCAGCAAGCTGTATGTATTCATCCACATTTTTTGTGCGTATTTCAAAATCAAATTCCTGGTCGGTTACTGTTCTGGTTGGTTTTTTGATATACGAGGGATAATATTTATTCAGCAGCAGTTTAAACGCATCGGGCAGTTGTAATATTTTAAAACGCCCGGTAATAACCGCATTGGCCTCGTTGCTTTGCAGGGTGAGCCGCTTGCGGTCATTTTCAATGGCGGAGCTAAGGGTAAGCGAATCAAAAGAAAGCCGCTTGCCGTTGTGATTAAGGCTGGCGCTGTAAATTTTGGCCGAGCCCAGAAAGTTATCAATATTGCCACCGGTAAAGTTGATGTTGAAACGGCCATTCACACTAAAATCATCCCTGGTGAGCCCCAGTGGCCGCAGCAATGCTTTGTTAAGCGTGGCATCAAAATTAAACTCCGGATCTTTGCCGTTAAAATTGATGGTGCCGGTAAGGTTATCAAATGACAGATTGGGATCGTTCATGCCGGCAGTGCCGCTGAACAGTTTATTTTTAAAATCGCCTTTAATGGAAATATTCTGGTAGCGGTATTGGTTAAATTCAAACTCCCTGAAATTTCCGTCAAAAGCCGCATTCAGGTCTTTGGCTGTAAAACCGGTGCCATTCAGCTTTCCGCTAAATGCAATATTGCCTAATTTGTTGTTGTTTAAAAATTGCCCCAGTTTAAATCCGGCTGTTGATACCATACCCGAATATACAGCCGGGCGGCTATCCGGCAGTTTCATGTTTACATCAGCCTGAATATTACCAAGGCTGCTGCTGAGGGTGCCATATGTAACAAAATCATTTACAAAGCCGGTGAAATTACCCTTGTAGGTGATGGTACCCAGTTTTTGCAATTGCGGTTGCTGTACATTTTTAAGTGAAGGGAATAGCGCAATCATTTCGCTGTAATTTGTCTGCAGGTTATTGCCTTTAAAGTCAATAAAAGTTTGTTTGATATCCGGCAGGCCCCGCAATGCAATATCACCATCCACAATAGTGTTACCGCTTTTAATCAGCATTTTTTTAGCCGAAAGATTGTCAATGGTTCCCCTGGCGCTGCCATTAATGTCAAATACCCTTTTCCAGCTTTTGAGCGCTGGTGCAAAAATGGCAATATCATCACTTGAAAGCTTACTGTTTTTAAAATCACCTGCAAGGGTTACTTTGTGCATAAAGTCGCTCATATCGGCATTGAAATTTTCGTACTGCATGGCATAATAATCAGTAAGGTGACTGTTATTGGCCAGCAGGTCGAGTTTAGCAAACTCCATGATGGTAGGAGTGAACTTCATATTAGCCTGCAGCTTCTTAATATCAAGGCCACTCTTTTCCCTGGCGCTTAACAAAACGGCCGTACTCAGTGTATCATTGATAAATTGTATGTTTTTAAGATCAGCATTAATATTGGAAAAACTCAGGTGCTGCCCGTCGAACCGGTCGGTAAAAGGCAGTCTTTCCGTTTCCTTTTCGTTGTTGAATGTACCATTGGTAATATGGACATTACCAATATTAACTAGCATGCCGCCATTGTTCCACCTGTAAGCAGCAGGAGCCGTTATGGTAACATTGGCAACAGGCGGAGCTGTGCCGGTTGATTTTGGCCGTTTACCGGTATAATTGCGCTGGGTAAAAACCGGCTGGTCAATATCAATGGTTTTGATAAACACCTGTTTATTTGTAAAGTCCATCTTATCAGCATCCATATCCAGCTTTTTAAGGTTAACCACCATGTCTTTACCCACCCAGTGGTCAAGCTGGTTCAGCCGCAGGTTTTCAATATGCACTTTTTTAAGGTCAAAGTCAATACCACCCTTTTGGTTGCGGGAAGTATCCGTTTTTGCAGGCCTAGAAAAATAGTCAATCAAAAATTGGTGATTCCATACCGAATCAGTGCGGTTGAGGTTTACCACCACATCCTGTAACCCGGCATAATGCAGGGTTATCTTGTCTTTCCAGAAAAACCAGTCGGTAATATTAACATTCAAGGTACCGGCGTACAACAAAGTGTCTTTTTTCAGGTCTTCTACCAGCACACCCTGTATCAGCATTTTGTTAAAAGGAGAAAAATCTACATGCTCCACTTTTACTTTGGTGTGCAGTTTTTTTGAGAGCCTGTCGGCCACTTTATCCACCACCCAGTTTTGTACCCCGGTAACATGCAGCAAGCCCCATAGTATCAGCACCAGGAGCAGCAGTATAGCCACTGTTCGTAATAATATTTTAAAAAACCTGCGCAGGGTAAAATAATTAAGTGTAAAAATAACGTTTCACCCCCTAACAGGGCGTTAAAAAAGCTGGTTTCTGTTTCTGCCTCAAAAATTATTAGTCCAATGATACTTTTTCAATCAAACCGGATAGCTGTCCACAGCAAATTACTGATACCGCCGTTTCAGAACAGGCTACAGGCAAATTCAGTACCAAAAATCTACTGGCAGCTTGTTTTCAGTTAAAATCTATGGTTTTCACTCGATTGGTATTAGCTTTTATAAAAGGGGCCCTTTTTTATTAAGCATTTTGAGCAATGTTTCGGTTTTTTTGCCCGGGATTAACTTTTCTATAACATCTAAAAAATCCTCCGGATAGGGGTGTTTGAATTTCCACTTAAAATAATAGGCCCTCATAACGTTGTTCAGTTCCTGTTTGCTGGTAGATAATTCGATGATGTAAAGCCACAAT
>JANMDL010000230.1:0-1717 GCA_031376295.1 Chitinophagales bacterium | reverse complement strand
GTTTTATATGGCTTTGAATAATGGTATTACTTTTAATATTAAATATGCCTATTGCATCACTCTGTACAAAACTATAAGCAAGGCAACTATCGTTTACCATATCGAAAATCAGCTCAGATAAATATACTTGTTCAGTATAGTAATTATCAGGATAACGAATAATAAATTTCGGTACAGGATTATTCAGATTGAAATAAATGATAGCCTCGGTGCCAATATAATTTTTGGGTTTATTTGTAGAGTAATTAATAAATAGTAAAGAATCTTTAAGTACAAAGCGGGTAGCTTCAGAACTTACCCTGAAGTTTTTCCCTTTCAGTTTACCAGACTTATTTAAGTTTACACTTTTTTGAAGGGTAATAATAAAATCGCTGCTGATTTTGTAAGCAACAAAATATTTCCTTTCCCTGCTTAGTAATACTAATTGATTACCTGTTATCCGGCTTACATAATCCTCCCCCATTGTACGTGTTATATTTCCTATGTATGTTTTTTTTACAGACTTGTCTTTAAGCTGAACAAAGGTCAGGGAATCAGCATTGTCAAGATAGATAAAATATTCATCGCCATAAAGTGTTTCAATACCACAATAAAAAGGGATTGATTTTCCGTGGGCATTTACTTCATCAGTAATAAATTTTGTATCAACCTCAACAGACAGCTTTGATGTTTCTGTAAATGCAGCAGGAGGCTTGGTAATAATCTTAGTCTTATCTTTTGCAGCACAACAGGCAAAGGCTAATGGCAGCAGCAACCCTGTAAGGCGGTAAAGATATTTTATAGTTAAGTAAGGCATAGCTGAATAGTATAAAGCAGATACTTATGTAAATATCTGCTTTATGGTTTAAGAGAAATGTTAATTTTTTATGGTGTGCCGCCACAGGGCGAATTTTTAACATCGCTTTTAACAGGCGCAAGTATCCGCTTGTGCCAACGCATTATACACCTGTTGCTTTTAACAAATACCCTAACCATTTTTTAATTGTCAGCATGCGTTTGCCCGGGGATATTTTTTGACAGGCATAAGCTGACGCTCAGTGTGGTTAAGTTATAAAAATACCAACCCTGAAAGGGTGGCATTTTTATAGCAAAAGTTGCAAGTTGAAGGCCCAAACCCCGAAGGGGTGACAGAATTTTGGCAAGCGAATCCTTACCTTAATGACATTGAGCCGACGCTTGCGCCAGTAACTACTTTATAATTTGGGAACAGGCTTCCGCCAAATGAGGCCCGGCATAATTACGTCCGCCGAAACTAAAGCCTGGATGTGTGCTGCTGTTGATTGTTTCAACGTAGCGCCCCCTATTGAAGCAATACTTTTGTTAGCGGTTCGGTCTTTTTCGGAGACTTTGCTATTTAAAATTTACACTTGAATTTGTTAAATGGTAACATATTAATTCAGGATTTGTCTCATCAGGTTTATTTGAGTTTCTAAAAAATAATTTCTCTAACAGGTTTATAGAAGGCTGATTATCTCTATGAAGGAATGCATCAATTTTATGAACTTTGACTGTATTGAATGCGTAGTCTATAACTTTTTCAACAGCTTCCCTCATTATTCCTTGTCCTTGAAAATTTGTCAAAAGTTCATAACCGATTTCACAATTGTTATTTTCATCCGAAAAGCCATAAAGACAAATTGTTCCAGCCAATACATTTCTGTTACTCAAAGTTATGGCCCAATATATAGAGACATTTTTATTGATATTTTCATTAACC
>JANMDL010000898.1:0-2512 GCA_031376295.1 Chitinophagales bacterium | reverse complement strand
GGTTTCAATTTCGACCTTTGCCGGCATCAGTTCTGCATATATCCTGCGGATAGCAACCAGCAGAAAGACAATGGCAGTTACTTCTGCAATGATTACAATAAGAAACATGTTAAAGGAAGTGGAAGACAGTCCGCCATAATTGGGCAGCACCTTCGCTGCATCGGCGGCGGCAGTTGTTTGAGCAGAAGCAGTTTGTGTTACCAGCATCAGTACTACCAGTGCGACAGCAGATAATACCTTACCGGCATTTTTATTTTTTTCCATCAACTGCTTAGTCAATACTACCAGCACCTGGCCCAGCCCCCATATTACAAAGGCCAGTACCGCCGTCATTATCACCAGCAAAATAGCCAGTTGGTTACTGCCCGATGTAACTGTTTTTGCCGGGGTTGTTGTTGCGTCCACTGTTTGAGCCATGGCAGGTAACGTGCAGGATACCATGACTAAAGCAGTGATGAATTTTTTCTTTATAAAATGAAAGAAGTACATACGATTTGTTTTATGAAATTGAATTAGTCAGTTCATCTTTATCAAAAGGAATATTAGAAAGTTCAGTTATTCTCTCCTTACGCATTTTTTTAACCATCACCAGTAATACAATAAAAAAAATAAGGAATATGAATAATGATATCAATGGATAGATACTTATATCCTCCATTTTTTCGGCATATTGTTTTATGAATTTAAACATGGCTTATTTATTAAAAGTGGCTGTTTTATTTTTACTTATATCGCTCCCAAGCCTTTGCATATAAGCAATCAGGGCAATTACTTCCTTGTTGGGAGAAACCCTGATGCTGTCGCCCAGCAGGTTGGCAGCAATTCCTTTTGCCTGCTCCTGCAAATCGGCAACGGCCTGTTTTTCGTATCCCTTTGCATAAGGTACACCCAAAGAACGCATCGCATTTATTTTTGCTGCTGTACTGGATACATCAAGGTCTTTTTCCAGCATAAACGCATAAGCAGGCATAATGGAGCCTTCACTCATAGAACCCGGCTCACGAAAATGCCGGAAATGCCAGCCATCCGTTTTTTTGAGGTTGCCTGTTCCTTCTCTTGCCAGGTCGGGCCCCGTACGCTTACTACCCCACTGAAAAGGACGGTCAAAAACAAACTCCCCTGCTTTGGAATACTCGCCGTAGCGCTCTGTTTCACTGCGGAAGGGCCTTATCATTTGTGAGTGACAGGTATAACAACCTTCTCTTACATAAATGTCTCTGCCTTCCAGCTCAAGCGGTGTGTAAGGCTTTACACTGGCAATGGTGGGTACATTAGATTTTATCATGAATGTTGGTACCAGTTCAATAACGCCGCCAATCAGTATTACCACAAGGCTTGCAACCAACAGTTGCACCGGTCTTCTTTCTATCCACCTGTGCCAATGCTCACCAGTATGCGGTACATATTCTTTCTGCAAGGGTGCAGCTTCTGCTGCTTCATTGGCAACCAATTTACCAGCCTTTACCGTTTTATAAAGGTTGTACATCATAAAAATTACTCCAACCAGGTAAAGTGTGCCACCTAATGAACGCATGGCATAAAACGGTTTCATGTAAGTAACTGTTTCCAAAAAGGTATATTTTAACTGACCGGCTTCAGTAAACTGCTTCCACATGGCGCTTTGCTGAAAACCTGCCCAGTACATGGGTATGGCGTAAAAGAGGATACCCAGTGTACCCAGCCAGAAATGCCTGTTAGCTAATTTCTTAGAATACAAATCTGTTTTAAAAATTCTTGGTATCAGCCAGTACAGCACACCAAATGTGAGCATCCCATTCCAGCCAAGTGCACCTACGTGTACATGTGCCACAATCCAGTCGGTATAATGCGCAATGGCACTTACATTTTTGAGCGACAGCATCGGCCCTTCAAAAGTTGCCATACCATAACAGGTTACTGCCACCACCATAAATTTCAGTATCACATCATCCCTCACCCTGTCCCATGCACCACGCAGGGTAAGCAACCCATTAATCATGCCGCCCCAGCTTGGAAAAATGAGCATGAAAGAAAATACCACGCCCAGCGACTGTGCCCAGTTAGGCAGTGCAGTGTACAATAAGTGGTGCGGTCCTGCCCAGATGTACAGGAATATCAGCGCCCAGAAGTGAATGATGGAAAGCCTGTAAGAGTAAACCGGACGGTTAGCTGCTTTTGGCATAAAGTAATACATCAGACCGAGGTAAGGCGTGGTGAGAAAGAAAGCCACTGCATTGTGCCCGTACCACCACTGCACCAGTGCATCCTGCACACCAGAATACCAACTGTAACTCTCAAGCCAATTGTAAGGAAGCTGCCCGGAGCGTACCAGGTGCAGCACTGCTACCGTAACAAAAGTGGCGATGTAAAACCAGATAGCGACGTACAGGTGGCTCTCCCGCCGGGTGAGGATAGTGCCGAACATATTGATCCCGAAAATGACCCACACCAGCGTGATGAGCACATCAATCGGCCAAATCAGTTCGCCATATTCGCTGCTGGTGGTCAGGCCCATCGGCAGGGTGTAGGCGGC
>JANMDL010000194.1:0-3413 GCA_031376295.1 Chitinophagales bacterium | reverse complement strand
AGCAAACTGACATAAACATGAACCCCATTGCGCCGCCGCCTGTGTCTTTGACCAGCGGCAAAGCACAATATATTTCGACAGTAAACCAACGCTTTCATGAACCCTGTTGACAGTTATATTGACGGCTTACCCGAAGACAGAAAAGCCATTGTGGAGCAACTGCGCAGCATCATACATGCGCTGGTACCCGCTGTGCAGGAGAAGTTCAGTTTTAAAATTCCGTTTTATCATTATTTTGGGATGTTCTGCTACATCAATCCTGTAAAGGATGGTATTGACCTGGGCATTTGTAATGGCAAAAGCTTTGCAGATGATTTTGAACACCTGGAAGTAAAGGGAAGGGCATTGATTGCTACGGTGCGGTTGCGTAGTTTACATGACATATCGCTTAAACAGGTAACAGAAGTATTGGCAACTGCGGCAATCGCCAAAGAAAGTACTGCAATTGTAAATCAGCAAAAGAAAGGCAGGAAAAAATAGGAGAGAAATTATTTGTTGTCCCTGGCAATACTTTATAATTCAAACTGCAAATACATAAAACCTGCCTTTAAGTTATTATCAGCCCAGCTTTGATGTTGTTAATAACTTTACTTGGGTGCTTTGCGATATGTATTTATTTTAGCATAAGCTTTTATTATAAACTGATATACAGTCATCAGTAATATTATCCTCAATAACCCTCCTTCCTGGCAATACTAATAAGGTATAATTTTTTTAAAGAACCAGATCAGGTTTCTTTTCGGGTTAGTTGCCTTTAAATTAACAAAATACTGGTATGGTTTGCAACTGCTGTACTAAAACAATCAAAAAGTAAAAAATGAAGAAATTATCAAAAGACGAACTCAAAGTTGTAAAAGGTGGCATCGGCCCGGTTTACTATTGCAGGAAAGACAGCGACTGTCCAGCCGTGTGTGAATGGGGTGGGGCCGGCCCGGAGCTTGCTTACTTTTGTGCCGGAAGAGCATGCCAGCTTCAGGTTTGCGGATAAGCCGGAAAGAAATATTAAAACGTATAAAACCCGGCTTCAGTGCCGGGTTTTATACTTAGCAGAGTAGCGCCTTTTTTTCAGCCTGATTTTTGCACAATCAATTACAACTGTAAACATTCAACGCTCATTCAGGATATTAAAAGTACAATAAGCCGGTGCCGGAATTGTACTATATAATTAGTATTAAACCGGCTGACAACAATCAACCACCCGCCTGCTGCTTGTCATACCCATGTATCAGCCACCACCCTACCTTGCCACAAAAAACTGCATGCCCGATTTTTCCTCCGGTATCATTACAACGGGAGTTTCGTTCAATAACAACAGCAGCCGGTTTCCACAGGCAGGCAGTATTGCCGAAACTGCTGCATTCAAACAAATTCAGGCAAATTTTACCGCCCAGTTTGAAACGGTGTTTCCGGATAAACTGGCGCCCAAAACGGTTATTATCATACCCAGCCTTACGCTTGACCAGGAAATACTGGGCAAGGTAAACGGTCATTTTTTTTATGAAGAAAGGATGCTCTGTTTGCTGCTGCTGCTGCGCATGCCCCGTACGCATTTAATATTTGTAACCAGCGTACCCGTTGATCCCTGTATCATCGATTATTACCTTCACTTATTACCTGGCATCACCGGCTATCATGCCCGCCAGCGGCTTACGCTGCTCAGTTGCTTTGATGCATCAGCAAAATCTTTAACCGAAAAAATATTGGCCCGGCCAAGGTTGATGGAGCGCATAAAACAAAGTGTTCCCAAAGGTCACCTGGCACATATCGCCTTTTTTAATGTTACTCCTTTTGAAAAAACACTTGCGGTAAGGCTTGGTTTTCCTTTGTATGGCTGCGACCCCGACCTTTGGTATCTTGGTTCCAAAAGCGGCAGCCGTATGATATTCAGGCAGTGCGGCATACCCATGCCACCGGGTTTCGAAAATCTGAAATCGGAACAGGATATTGTTGATTCCCTGGCTGCACTGAAGCTGCAGCATCCTGATTTACGCAGGGCCGTGGTAAAAATAAATGAAGGTTTTTCGGGCGAAGGCAATAGTGTATTTTCTTATGAGGGAATGCCCGGCAATGTTGATATAAAAAACTGGATAAGGGAGCAATTACCCGGAAAATTAAAGATAGTGGCGGCAGGGCTTGATTATACAGGCTTTATACAAAAATTCACTGCTATGGAAGGCATTGTGGAAGCATTTGTTGATGGAAGAGTAAAAGCCTCTCCGTCAGTACAATGCCGCATCAGCCCTTTGGGTAAGGTAGATGTTATCTCCACACATGACCAGGAGCTGGGCGGTGATTCCGGGCAGGTATTTATGGGTGCTTATTTTCCGGCCAATAAAGAGTATGCGGCAGAACTGGACAGTATGGGTAAACTGATTGGCGAAGCAATGAAGCTACAGGGCGTAATGGGCCGCTTCGGGGTAGACTTTATGTCCATTAAAGAAAATGACAGATGGAAGCACTATGCTATTGAAATAAATTTACGCAAAGGAGGTACCACTCATCCCTTTCTGATGCTGCAATTTTTAACTGACGGAAAATATAATATGGAAACGGGTGAATACCACCTGCACGATGGAAGACAGCGCTGCTATTATGCTACCGATAACCTGCAGCAGGAAAAATACAAGGGGCTTACCCCGCACGACCTTATTGATATTGCCATATACCATGGCTTGCATTACAACAGTACTACTGAAGAAGGCGTAATGTTTCACCTGATAGGTGCCCTTTCACAATATGGCAAACTGGGCCTGGTGTGCATTGGCAAAACACCCGAAAGAGTTAAGGAGCTGTATAAAAGAACGGTTGAGGTACTTGATAGTGAGTGCAATTGAATTTATATTATTCAGCAGTAAATACACTTTTTTGCTTTTTGGGATGCAGGGCCTCATACTTGCGGAATGTTGCCCAGAAACTGGTGCAGGTGTAGTTTTATTAGTCAGGATATTTTTTACATAATAGAGGTGCAATTACAGGCAATTCCTCATTACTTTGCCATTCTGTGCCTGTTATCTCAGTACCGCTATCGTAAAATAACCCTCTTTTAGTTGCAAATGTTCTGGGAAAAGTTGTGTCTGATGAAGGGTCTTTTTTTGTGACAATTTCGTATGCCCTGTCAGACATTGATATCAGCTCTTCAAATTGACAATACATCATGTTGTATTCCTTATTGAACGGAATATCAAGTGAAGCTAAATAATCTGGATTTTTCAATGTTTCTTCAAAGTTCTTTTTGCCTAAAGACATTAACCAGCACCGAAAATAAAAAAACCTGTCATCAGAAGAACCTCCTTCAATAATTGTTTGTGCCGCAAAATTTCCATAAGTGCTTGCTTTTTGATTAATTTGTTGAAAGATTATTTCAAACTCTTGAATTTGTTCGGGTGTTAATTTGGATAACTGATCAAGAATTG
>JANMDL010000189.1:0-7004 GCA_031376295.1 Chitinophagales bacterium | reverse complement strand
CGTATTTCCTTTGCATGGTTATCCATCATCACCCTTGGACTGCAAACATATTTTTTACCCAAACTGTCGTCTATTAAAGAAAAATACCTGCTGCGCAGAGAAATTACCAATGCTTATAAATTTGTACTCCCGGTTCTTTTGTGCACAGCAGCCGGTATTTTTATCTGCAGGGATATGGTGATCAGGCTTTTGTTTACCGCCGAGTTTATGGAAATGCGGAATCTGTTTGCCTGGCAGCTTGCGGGTGATGTGATTAAAATATGCGGCTGGTTGATAGCCATGCTTTTCTGGGCAAAGGGGATGACCAAATGGTTTATTATTACCGAAATATATTTTCCTTTGCAGTATATTTTTTTAGCACATCTTTGTTTAAATAAATATGGGCTGCAGGGTGCCTGCATTGCCTATCTTATTAACTACTGCCTTTATTTTATCGCTACTTTTATCATCATAAAGGCAAAAAAAATAATATAAATCCACAAAAAACAGATGCTGGCAGAAAAAAAATGTAAAATTTGCGGTGAAACGGGGTTCAGGCTTTTAAAAAAACAGTCGCTTTTTTTAGGCATGAATGGCAGGGAAACAGCCATCATACAATGTAATAAATGCGGCACAGTTACCAGAACACCTTCTTTGTTTGAAGGGGCAGATCTGCAGAAGCTGGCACCGGTGCAGCTAAGGGAAAATACAATATTTGTTGGGGGCGATGCAGAAAAACCTTCTGCATACTTTACCAGCCGGCTGCAGTTTGCGGCATCAACTGTAAAGGGCAAAAAACTGCTTGATATAGGTTGCGGCACCGGCTCTTTTTTAAAACTTGCCAAAACACTTGGCTGGGAGGTTACCGGCACTGAATTTACAAAAGCAACAGTAGATAAGCTGAACAGCGAAGGAATCAACTGCCTGCATGGCAATCTTGAAAATCCGGCATTGCAGGGCTGCCTGTTTGATTTTATACACCTTAACCATGTATTTGAACATGTGGAAGATCCTGTGGGCTTACTCCGGAAGGCAGGGGTATTACTGGCACCGGGTGGTATTATTTTGATTGAAGTACCCAATGAATTTAATGGCCTGGTGCAGCGCATTAAACGCCTTGCCGGTATAAGCGGGGCAGGCAAAACCAGTTTTTTTGAGCATGAATGGTTTTTTTCGCCACAAACAATGTCTGCAACCATAAGGTTTGCCGGGCTAAACCCGGTAAAGGTATTTACGCCCTGGCAAAAAAGCCCTGGCATCAACCCGGTTCTGCAATTACTTTACCGGGCAGGTGCAGCTATGGGTTGCGGTGCTAACATTGAGGCACATATTACTAAAAGTTAATTTCCAGGTATGCAACAAAATCAACTGCCACTGGTTTCTGTGATGATTATTTTTTACAACCAGGAAAACTTTGTACGGGAAACCATGGACTCAGTATTGGCGCAGGATTATGGCAATATTGAAATAATTCCAGCCGATGATGCCAGCAGCGACAGTACTCAGGCTATAATAAAGGAGTATGCAGCAATCCATGCCAATATAAAGCCGGTATTAAGTTCTGTAAATGGAGGCATTACCCAAAACTGCAGTAATGCCCTGCAGGTGGCTTCGGGCAGGTTTGTTGTAATAATGGGCGGCGACGACCTGATGGTGCCCGGGCGCATCAGTGCTCAGGTAAACTACTTTCAGCAATTTCCCGAAACGTCAGTTTGCTGCTCAGATATAGAAATTTTTTTTGATGATGCACCCCAAAAAAACTTTATTTACCGCAATCGGGAGTTTTATAAAAAAATGAGTGCTGCAAAGATTATTTCGCAGGATAATGCACCGCCAACATCGGCGCTTATGTTTGATTATGATAAATGCAGGGGCATCATTTTTGACTACCGGACCCCGGTGGTAAGCGATTGGTTATTTGTTTGCGAAAGCGTTATCAGGGGTAAAACAGGCTATATCAACAAGGTGTATACCCGTTACAGGCGGCACAGTGAGAACACTACTGCTTTTGGTGTACAAAAATCATATATAGAAGACAGGCTTATTTATACAGATATTTTAATCAGCCGCTATCCTCAGTACAAACTTGCCTACAAAAAACAACGCTGCAGCATTTTTTACCATGTGGCCAAACGCTACTTTATGGCGGGCGACTTTAAGGGCTGCCGAAGTATGCTTACCAGCGCACTGCTGGAGTGGCCGTTCCATATAAAGGCAATCGCTTTATGGTGGGGGTCTTTTATTGGAAAACCAGTATTAAAAAGGCTTAAAAAATAACACACTTGCTCTGTTTTAGGGGTACACTTTATCCCGGGCAGCGGTAAATTGGCTGAAAGCGCTATTTTTGCCTGCCTGTTATATCAAAAATATTTTAACTGGTGCATTACAGGGCAGCTAAGCAATCAGCAGGCATAAGCATGAAAAAAAAGAAACTGGCCATTTTTGTAAATTCGTTGGGGCGTGGGGGTGCCGAAAAGGTGGTTTTTTTGCTGATGCAGCAATTGCACCAGGATTATGAGATACACCTGCTTGTTTTTGATAAAACAGTTATTGAGTTCACATTGCCACCAGGTATTAAAATGGTTCAGGTAGGCAGGTTCAGCAATCCATTGAGGGCCGCCCTTGTTTTCAACATCTTTTTATATGCCCCCATTGTAAAAAAATACCTGATAGCCAACGACATACCGGTATTGATGTCTTTTTTAAGCAGAACAGCCCTTACTGCCGGTGCTGTAAAATTGCTGGGATGGAAGGGCAGCCTGGTTATTTGTGAACGAACCATGACATCGGCCTATTACAGCACCAAAAATTTGTCGGGGCTAACAGCCCGGTTTTTGATAAAACGCCTGTACAGAAGGGCTAACCTCATCATTGTCAATTCAAAGCTTAACAAAGACGACCTGCAAAAAACTTTTGGCCTTGCAAATAAAATTATTACCATCTACAATCCGGTTGATATAACCGAGGCCGTCATTGTAAAACCACGTCCACAGGATATATTACCACATAAGGGCCACTTTGTGTTTTGTAATGTGGGCCGCTGCGATTATTACAAAAACCAGCAACTGCTGCTGCATGCATTTGCAAAAATGGACAACACCAACTGCAGGTTACTGATTATTGGAAAGGATGTACCACTTAAGCTGGCGCCGCTATGCAAAAAACTCCACATTGAACAGAAAGTTCAGTTGCTTGACCTGCGGCTGGATATATATCCTTACCTGCAGTCGGCCAATGCATTTGTATTATCATCCGTAATAGAAGGTTTTCCTAATGTGCTACTTGAAGCACTCGCCTGCTCAATGCCTGTGGTGGCAACCGACTGCCTGTCGGGCCCCCGGGAAATTCTTGCCCCGGGTACTGCCTACCCCGCTGAAATAACAGCAGTGGAAGAGGCAGCGTATGGGTTATTATGTAAAAACAATGATGCCGGTATGCTGGCAGCAGCCATGCAAAAAATGGCAGACTACCCCGGACTGGCGCAAAACTATGCCGCAAAGGCGCTGGCAAGAGCCCGCCATTTTGATATTACTGTATTTGAGCAGGAATTCAGGAATATACTAACGCCATTTTATACGGCCGGTTCTGGTAACGAATGATGTTTTTCCCGTGTTTTTTCATACAGCAGCACCAGGTAAGTGTATAAAAGAGGCACCAGCGGCATTTTATACCGTACCAGCGTACCAAAGTTAAACGAAACAAAACCTACCAGCGCCCCAAGCATAATGGCGTATAAAAATGCAAACAAAAGTACCTGGTTGCTGAAGGCAAAGGTAAAAAAACCATAAAATTTGGTTTTTACCAGCAGGTACAAAAACAACAACAAAACCGCAAAAGATTCCAGCGCATTAAAAAACATGATTGGATTACGGCATTCCCACAAAAAAGGCCTGAAATAAGTAGTACCCAGCGAAATAAAAAAGCTGCGCAATATACCCAGCGGCGAAGTGTCATCTACATTGGCAATGGTATAGCCCGACCCTCCATGTTCCTCATTAGTTTGGGTCATTGCAGTTTGAAGTACTTCTGTTTTTTTTTGAAACCCTTCAAAAAAAGCCTCGGCCACATAACCAGAATTATTGGAATACCAGAAAATAAAACCAATTAAGCCTATTACAGTTAAAGCACGGGATCCATATTTTACAACAGGCTTTTCATTTTTAATGAGTTTAAAGTAAAAGAAAACAAACGCCAGGGCAGTAATAAATGTAATAAACAGGTAATCTTTGAGCAGCAGCAGCAGCACCGCTCCTGCCACCCCCCCGATAATACTCCTGATAAAATGCCTGCCTTTCAGTAAATTGTACATCGCACTCACACAAAGCCCCAGTGCAAAAATGCAAACGGTATCTTTAATAACACCAGAGCTCCACAGCATGGCTGATGGGGCAAAAAGACAGGCAATGGCAATTTTGCTGTAGTATTTTGGAAATTCACTGTAAAATACCTTGTAAATATTCCATACCCCTATTAAACCAAGTGTGGCAAGAATGCATGCCATTGGCAGATAAGCACCCATACCGGCAATGCTTACCACACCGGCGATACGTATCATATTATTGCTTTCAGTAAAATCAAACTGGGGCCCGGTCAGAAACTCAAAATGTTCCAGCGCTTTTGGCGAACAGTCAATACCATGCTTAAAAATCAGCTCCAGCGCATACTTTGGGTGGTCGAGAAAAGCATTCCTTATCTGCCCAGCACCGGTAAAATAACCAAATGTATCGCCATAACCATAATAAAAATTAAACAGCAGCGACATAGCTACGCAACAAACCATTTTAATAATAAAGGCAGGCATTATATAAACTGCCCCGGGGTTGTTTTTGCAGTACCTGTGGCGCCAGTAAAAAACAACCATGTACAGAATAATAATATAAAAAGGTGCCAGGTAAATGTCACGAAACGTTAAAATATACGGCAGGGCATTTTCTCCTTCCCTCATAATTGAACCTGAATTATAATATACCAGGTAAAGGTATCATTTTATGGATGAAGGAGCAATTAGCAGCAGTAAAAACATTGGTATGACCTTAAACGCTTTCGCCTGCCGCTTACCGGGCCATTGCTGCACATCACTAAATATTGTTTAATATTCAAAAAATATCGTTTAGTTTGCATTTTTTATACCGGGATATCCGGGCATATATTTATGAAGATTTTAGTAACTGGTGCAGCAGGGTTTATAGGATTTCATACCGTTAACAAACTGGTAAGCCAGGGGCACGATGTTACAGGCCTTGATAATATTAACGATTATTACGAAGTACAACTGAAGCTTGACAGGCTTGAGCAGCTTGGTATAACCGGCGTAATGGATAAGCCTGCCGTACTTACCCCCAGTACAATGTTTTCCAATTTTAAGTTTATTAAGCTTGATATAATAGATGCGGAAGGGCTTTTATCTCTGTTTAAAAACCAGCAATTTGACAAAGTTTGTAACCTGGCAGCACAGGCAGGTGTACGCCACAGCCTCGAAAACCCACTGGCCTATATCAACAGTAACATCATTGGTTTTTTAAATGTGCTGGAAGCCTGCAGGCAAAGCGGGTGCAGGCAACTGGTGTACAGCAGCAGCTCAAGCGTATATGGCAATGCCATCAAATACCCTTTTGTAGAAAATGATATTACCGATCAGCCGGAAAGTATTTACGCCGCTACTAAAAAAACCAACGAAATGATGGCTTTTACCTACCGCAGGTTATACGGGCTGGAGAGCACCGGACTTCGGTTTTTTACAGTGTACGGCCCCTGGGGAAGACCGGATATGGCCCCCATGCTGTTTGCCAATGCCCTGCTGCAGCAAAAGCCCATAAAAGTGTTTAATAACGGCAACCTGTACAGGGATTTTACTTATGTAGATGATGTGGTGGAAGGCATATCAAGAGTGCTGAGTGCAAATGAAAAAAACCTGAAACTGGTATACAATATCGGTAAAGGATCACCTGTTAAGCTGATGGAGTTTATTAATATGCTCGAATACGAAATTGGCACAAAAGCAGTTTGTCATTTTGAAAAAATGCAGGCCGGGGATGTTTTTACCACTTATGCAGATGTTACAGCATTAAAAACCGACCTTGATTACAAACCAGTTACCACACTTAATGAAGGGATTGAAAGGTTCATCAAATGGTATAAGGCATATTATAAAAAGTAAGAACAAAGCTGAATGAAGCGATACATACTCATTAACCGTATGCCCAAAGGCGGGGGAGCCGAAAAACAGGCCTACCTGCTGTTTAAAAATATACCCTGCGATAAAATAATATGCCTTGAACAGGGAGATGAGTACGGTATACCTGCCTCAAACATCATTCACCTGTCAAAACATGTTCCCGCTACTGCTGTATTTATCAAATATCTTTTTTTACCCGTTTACGTGTACAGATTGTACAGGCTTATCCGCAAAGAAGCCGGGGAGATACAGATAATCAGCTTTATGGAAAGGTCTAATTACACCAATATACTGCTTAAAATATTCAAAAAGCATGAGGCTGTCATAAGCATCAGGGTACACCCTGTTTATTTTACGGGGATTAAAAAAATTAACCGGCTGCTAAATATTCTGCTCCTGCATTTTTCTGATAAAATAACCTCTAACTCAGCCGATACCATTAACTGGTTTAAGAAAAAAGCAGGACGAAAAAACAGCGCAAAATTATTTTTAACCCCCAATGGCTACAATCTTTCAGAAACCAGGGCGAAGGCAGCAGCACCATTACCCCCGGCGGTTGTACCAATTTTTAATAATCCCGTATTAATAAGTATGGGCAGGCTTTGTGAGCAAAAGGGCCAGCTTTTTTTGATTAACATTTATATAAAATTGAAGCCGGCAGTACCCACACTAA
The DNA here is from genome assembly GCA_031376295.1 of Chitinophagales bacterium. GTDB lineage: Bacteria > Bacteroidota > Bacteroidia > Chitinophagales > Chitinophagaceae > Ferruginibacter. The sequence goes on along the minus strand of JANMDL010000189.1, from coordinate 177 downwards.
AATTAGTATTATTAGGAACCGGCCCACTGCTGGAGCCGCTGATAAATCATTGCCTTGCAAATAAACTAACTGCTGTTGCCGTTGATAGCGAAGCTGCAGCAGTACCTGATGCAGATGTTTATTTTCTGGGGCTGAAGCAATATCCGTTTATGTATATAGCCCGGTCTTCCTTATTTG
>JANMDL010000165.1:0-6120 GCA_031376295.1 Chitinophagales bacterium | reverse complement strand
ACCAATCAGACAATAAAGTTGGCCTCTTATCCGGGGTAAATGTTGAATGTGCAGCTGTATTATACCCAAATCTGTTAACTCTGAATTTTAAGTCTAAAAGGTATTACCTAAATTTGCCCATACAAAAAGGAGTATATGAACGAAAAATTTGTGGTACGTATAGCCGGGGAGCTTGACAGCATAAAACAAGCAGGTTTGTATAAAACAGAACGCATTATTACCAGCGAACAGGGTGCCGAAATAACGGTAGGCGGGCAGACGGTGTTAAATTTTTGTGCCAATAACTACCTTGGTCTTTCTTCTCATCCCAAAGTACTGGAAGCTGCCAAAAAATACATTGATTACCGCGGATATGGCATGAGCAGTGTGCGTTTTATATGTGGCACACAGGACATTCACAAGGAACTGGAGCAGAAACTTTCGGATTTTCTGGGTACAGAAGATACTATTTTATATGCAGCAGCTTTTGATGCCAATGGCGGTGTGTTTGAGCCCTTGTTTGGCGAGGAGGATGCCATTATTTCGGATGCACTTAACCATGCCAGTATTATTGATGGGGTAAGGTTGTGCAAGGCACAGCGCTACCGGTACGAGCACAATAATATGGCCGACCTTGAAACCAAATTGCAGGAATCGGCTCATTTGCGCAGCCGTATCATTGTTACGGAGGGCTCCTTCAGCATGGATGGCACCATTGCCCAGTTGGATAAAATTAGCGATCTGGCAGATAAATACGATGCCATTGTGATGATTGATGAATGTCATTCTTCGGGCTTTTTGGGCAAAACCGGCCGTGGCACACATGAGTACAGGGGCGTAATGGGGCGTATTGACATTATTACCGGCACATTGGGCAAGGCCCTGGGCGGCGCCAGTGGCGGGTTTACCAGCGGACGTAAAGAAATAATAGATATACTCCGCCAGCGCAGCAGGCCATATCTCTTCAGCAATACCGTGGCTCCCAGCATTGTGGGCGCCTCCATTGCCGTGCTGGATATGCTGAGCGAAACAACAGAACTGCGGGACAGGCTGGAGCAGAACACCAAATACTTCCGCAGTAAAATGACAGAGGCGGGCTTTGATATAAAACCCGGCGATCACCCTATTGTACCCATTATGCTGTACGATGCTGTGGTGGCGCAGAATTTTGCCGCCAGCCTGCTGACTGAAGGTATTTATGTGATCGGTTTCTTTTTTCCTGTAGTAGCGAAGGGGCAGGCCCGCATAAGGGTGCAACTGAGCGCTGCGCATACACAGGAACATTTAGACAAAGCCATAGCCGCTTTTACCAAAGTGGGTAAGCAACTGGGCGTACTGGCTTAATAGTGTAACTTTGCTGAAATAAGGGTGAACATGCAAAAAACTGTTTTGAGAACAATATTATCTGCCATCTTTTTAAGCCTGCTGCTTAGCGCAACGGCTCAACAGGGAGACAGCCTGCGAAAGCAAAACAGAAGAACATTCCTGGGACTTGGACCAAAAAGAGCCCTTATTTTTCCACAGGATTTTGTTGGCCACTGGAAGGGGCAATTGCAGTGGCTTATGAATGGAAAGCCTGCACAAACATTTTCCATGCAGCTGATTATACAACCGGCAGACAGTGCCATGACTTATACTTGGCAGATCATTTATGGTGATAAGGGACAGGACAACCGGCCCTATTTGCTAAAACCTGTTGATACGGCCAAAGGACATTGGGTGGTGGATGAACGTGATGGCATCATGTTAGACAGCTATGTACATGGGAGCTCATTGCATGGGGCATTTACAGTACAGGGCAATACCATTGTTGACAATTACAGCCTGGTTAGCCGCAACAGTATGCGTGTGGAGTTTTTCAGCATAAAGCTTGGTGATAGAACAACCAGCGGCAAGGGAACCGAAGATGTGCCCAGTGTGGACAGTTATAGAATATCCAGTTATCAAACAGGGGTTTTAATTAAAGTGAAAGAACAGGGTCAAAAAAAATAGTATGACAGAAACTTCTGCAACATTTAAGGCAAAAAGTACAGTAAAAGCGGGTGATTTAGAGCACCGCCGCAAGATAAATTTTAACATAGGCAGGTACAATGCTGTGGTGCCCAAAGGCAAGGAACAGTTTACAGATGTGCATCTGGTGAGGGAAAGGGCCAAAAACATCAAGTGGCGTGCCATTGAAACGCTGGATCAGCAACTGCAAGAGTTTGAAATGAACTTTACTAAACGGGGCGGTAAAGTTATATGGGCCGAAACAATTGAACAGGCACAGGCAGAAATACTGAAAATTTGCCAGGAAAAAAACTGTAAAACCCTGGTGAAGAGCAAGAGCATGGTTACAGAAGAAATTCACCTGAATGATTTTTTGGAGAAACACAATATTGAAAGCATTGAGACCGACCTCGGTGAATACATACAGCAATTAGATGGTGAAGCACCTTATCACATTGTTACGCCTGCTATGCACAAAAGCAAGGAAGATGTAGCCAAACTGTTTGCTGAAAAATTAGGCACCCCACCTAACCTTACGCCGGAAGAACTGACATTGGTAGCCCGGCAAAAGCTAAGGGAAAAATATGTGCAGGCCGAAATAGGTGTTACTGGGGGCAACTTTATCATCAGCGATACTGGCGGCATTGCTGTTACTGAAAATGAAGGCAATGCAAGGCTGAGCTGCGCATGGCCCAAAACGCATATTGCCATTGTGGGTATAGAAAAAGTAATTCCTTCTATCACTGACCTGGCGCTTTTCTGGCCACTGCTTTCTACATTTGGTACCGGGCAAAAAATTACGGTTTACAATACCATCATCAACGGGCCAAGGCAAAAAAATGAACCCGACGGGCCGGATGAAATGTATGTGATACTGTTAGACAATGGCCGCACGAATATATTGGCCAATCCCAAAACAAGGGAGAGCCTGTACTGCATCCGCTGCGGGGCCTGCCTTAATGCCTGCCCGGTGTACAAAAATATCGGCGGCCATGCTTATGGCGCTACTTACAGCGGCCCCATCGGCAGCGTAATTACACCGCATCTTAGCGGTATGGACGAATTCAAACATTTAAGCTATGCCTCTTCACTATGCGGTAACTGTACCGAAGTGTGTGCCGTAAAAATAAACCTGCATGAACTGCTGCTCGAGAACAGGCATGAAGCTGTGGAACAAGGCTCCGTTTCTTTTGGCGAAAAATTTGCCTGGAAATTGTGGCGCATCGGGTCGCTTAACCGGGGCATGATGAATATGGGCAGCGGGCGCATGAAAAATTGGGTGGTTAACAAAGTGGTAAAGGGCTGGAACAACCAGCGCAGCGATCTTGACTTCAGCAAAAAAACCTTCAACCAGTTGTGGAAGGAACAGTTTAAAAAATAATTCCACCAACAGTAAATTATCAAAACCTGCAGCAGCAAATAATGCTTCTTATTTACGCACATATCACTTCTGCAAGGTTACAGTACATTACTCAATTTATTTTTTCATCGCTGCATGGCACCAACTGCCGCATTACCATTGATTCGGAAGAATTTAAAAATCATGACGGGGCAAAATTAAATTACAGCGACGCCCCTGTTGCCGGTAAAGAACTTTGGATAAAGAATGTGGCGCTGCTGTTTGAAGATACTATTCACCCGCAATCAATCAACTGTTTTGAACTGAATGGCAATAAAGCATTTTTTAAAACAGAAGCTGGCTACCCTTTTGATATTTTTGCCGCAGCTTTTTACCTGCTAAGCCGCTACGAAGAATACCTGCCGCATACAAAAGACAGTTATGGCCGGTACGCACATGAAAATTCTTTTGCTTTTAAAGAAGGGTTTTTGCAATTGCCACTGATTAATATCTGGTCGCAGCAACTGGTGCTGGCAATAAAAAAAATATTTCCTTCATACAAGGTTAAGGAGGATGGTTTCAGTTTTGTACCTACTTATGATATTGATACAGCTTACTCTTACCTCTACAAAGGATTTTGGCGCAATGCAGGCCGTGTACTGCGGCTGCCGCATACTTTTTTTGAAAGAATTGCTGTTCTGACTGGAAGAAAAAAAGACCATTTTGATTGCTACGATTGGCTGCGCCAGTTGCACAGTAAATATCAACTGGACCCTGTTTTCTTTTTTTTGGTAGCTGAAAAAAACGGCCCTTACGATAAAAATATTCTGCCGCATAAAGATGCCATGTGGCGATTGGTAAAAAAGCATGCTTCAAAGTATACCATCGGCCTGCATCCATCCTGGCAAAGCGGTGATAAGCGGCATCTGCTTGCTGCTGAAAAAAAACAGTTGGAAGCTATGGCTGAAAAAGGAGTTACCCATACCCGCCAGCATTATATCCGCTTTAACATTCCGGATGATTATGTAAGATTGATTGATGGTGGCTTTACGGATGATTACTCCATGGGCTATGGCAGCATCAATGGTTTCAGGGCATCGGTTGCTACTCCTTTTAACTGGTTTAATCTTCTGGAAAATAAATCAACTTCATTGCTGATACACCCGTTTTGCTATATGGAAGCCAATAGTTATTACGAACAGCAAATTACACCCGCTGAAGCGCTGACAGAAATGACCCATTACCTGGAGATATGTAAAAAGGTAAACGGAACACTTTGCACCATCTGGCACAATAATTTCCTTGGTACTGATCCTGTTTTTAAAGGCTGGAAGGAAGTGTATGAGGAGTTTTTGAGGATGGTGTGTTTGTCACAATAATGCCTTTTTTGGGGTTGTACTTTTCTGACGCAAGACACTGTCTTGATGACAGTTGTTACTTGTACTTTACACTGGCTTTAATAAAATGCGGCAGCAGGACAGAGTCCTGAACTAGTGAGGTAATTATTTCTGTATTCTACCGATAGCAGGAGAGTTATATTTCTTCTTTGGAAGCCCAGCTTTGGCTAAAATTTCGTTTGCTTTCGCTAATTTCTCAGGAAATAAAACCTTGTCTCTGAATTGCTCCAGCTTCTTGTCGAAAACAATTACAGGCACTTTTGATGAATTTAATTGCTCTATCGTCATATTGCAAAGGTATTATCTTTTTTTGTTATTAAAAATGCTTCATAATCATCGGCAATAATAAACTCTGTCCAGTTGCCTTGCTCCGTTAAACCATAAACTTCAAAATCGGCCTTAATTTCTGCTAAATTATTGGTTATTCCCATTCTGTAGAGTCTTGTTCTTACAATTGTACTACCTGTTGCAAAAATCCACGCCTCAGGGTATTTTTCAGTAAAAGCATAAACGGTTGAGGCTACTGTTGCCAAAACCTTCAGGCTGTCTCCATTGTTGGTTATTGATAAATCGTTAATAGTTTGTGTTACCTCATCATAATCGCCAAATGCAAGATTATACACATTTTCAGTTCCTGTTTCGGTAAACTGAACCATTTTTTTAATACGGCCTTTTGGCCCTTCGCTTACAAATTCGTAAATCCTCAAAAACTCTTCTGATTTATATAAATATTTGGGCTTATTCATCTGTAAAATCCACTTTCTACAAAACTACTATTTTATTTTACAATCACCATTTTACGCTTACTTGCCGCAGTATTTTGATTGTTGTAATGAAAATGCACTTTTGAGATATGACATCCAAAAAATCATGAAAGCAACCAGCGGATACTTGAAGACATGTTTATGGAATTTATAAAATACTTTATCTGACTAATATGAAACTTACTTACATATACTTTACTTTATTGATTATCAATTTATTCTCTTGCTGCCAAGTTGCAGTATCAGAAGACCCTGTTCAGGTGGCAGAATTTTATTGCGATTGCCTTACCGGTAAATTTAAGGGTGCGAAAGATTCTTTTGTAAATATAAATGAATGCAATGCCGAATTTAGGAGAAGCAGGTTTATGAAAATTCAGATGGAAGATAATAAAGACTCTTTTTCACAGGCTACGCTTGACAGCGCAGAGTGGTTTTTTATGGAAGTTGGTGATATCATTGATACTATGTGCTTAAATAAAGTTGACAAAAGAAAGATGCGCAGGTATCCGCATCCCTTTTAGGATTCTGCCTTTTTGCCGCCGTCTTGTCTTTGACCAACGGCATAAACTGCATCATATATGGTGGGAGATGCTGCTTCCTGCAATTACGCCGAAGTGAGTGACCTGCCCTTGCCGGCAGCCTGCCTGTCCGG
>JANMDL010000132.1:0-2425 GCA_031376295.1 Chitinophagales bacterium | reverse complement strand
CATTTACAGCCAACAATACACTGAATACTGATACCTGGCAGTGGCAGGATAATATCCAGTTTTACCGCAAAAAACACACGTATTCAATGGGCGTAAATTTTGAAGCGTTTAAGTTCTTTAACTCATTTACACCAACTATTTATGGCCGGTATGCCTTTAAATCGCTGGCAGATTTTTACACTTCTGCCAATGCATTTATTGCCAACCCCAATATTACCACTAACCCGGTTCAGTTGCAGCAGTACGACCTTACGTATTCTACGCAGGCTGGCGGCGCATTGTGGGCTGCTACAACCAAAGCTTACCAGGTGGGTGCTTACATACAGGACGAGTTCAGTCCGTTTAAAAACCTGAACATTACTTATGGTGTAAGGATGGATGTTCCCTTCTTTGCGCAAACAGGTTTAACCAACGACTCAGTAAAAAATTATGCTTTTAAAGATGAAGAGGGTAAGTTTTTAGGGCTTAATACAGGCAAACTGCCTGGTGCCAAACCACTCTTTAACCCACGCCTTGGTTTTAACTGGGATGTTACGGGTAAAAAACAAACGCAGGTGCGTGGTGGTGTTGGTGTATTCAGCGGCCGCCCTGCATTTGTATGGATAAGCAACCAGATGGGTAATACTGGTGTGCAGAGTGGCTCCCTCAGCCAGCAGAACACAACTGCTTTTGCCTTTAACCCCGATCCACGCAAATGGATACCGGGAACAATTACCAGCCCGGCACCTTCTTACAATATTGCTGTTACTGATAAAAACTTTAAGTTTCCGCAGATATTCAGAACCAACCTGGCTATTGACCAGCAATTGCCATGGGGTATGATTGCCAGTGCAGAGTTTTTATACACAAAATTCATCAACAACGTTGCCTACATCAATGCTAACCTGAGGCAGGCACCGGGTAACTTTATTGGTGCTGATACACGCCCCAGGTTTGCAGGCTTTGGTTTAACAGGTGCTGCACAAAACAATGCCAACCGCATTAATCCAAAAATTACAGATGCTACCGTACTTAAAAATACAGATGGTGGTTTCAGCGGTAACCTTACCCTTAAACTGGAAAGGCCTTTCCGCAAAAACTTTGGCTGGATGATGGCTTATAACCGTGGTTTCTCCAAAGACCTTATCAGTGCCGGTTCAATCGCATTCAGCAGCTGGAGCCAGAATTTTAGTGTGAATGGCAATAACAGCCCCGACCTGAGTTACAGTAACAACGACCAACGCAACCGCTTTATCGCCAACCTTACTTACCGTGTGGAGTGGCTGAAAAGGCTGGGTACTACTTTCTCCCTGTTTTACGAATCAAGAACACAGGGCCGTTACTCTTATGTGTACAGCGGCGACTTTAATGGCGACCAGTTAAATGGTAACGACCTGGTATACGTTCCTGCCAATAAGTTTGAAACATTTTTTGAAACATTTACTGATAATAACGGTACTGCCACTACTTCTGATGATATTACTTTTACACCAGAGCAGCAACAGGATGCTTACTGGGGTTTTATTCAGCAGGATGAATACCTGAGCAAGCGCCTGGGCAAATATGCTGAACGCAATGGGGCAATATTGCCAATGGTTACCCGTGTTGATCTGTCAATAACCCAGGACATCAGCCAGAACTTTGGCAAACAAAAACATACCCTGCAACTGCGTATGGATATATTTAATGTGGGCAACCTGTTTAATGAAAAAGCGGGTGTGGGTGATGTGGTAAACAACAATGCGTTGCTGGCAGCACGTGGGCTTAACGCAACTGGCTACCCTATTTTCCGTATGAACACAGTTAACAGGAGCCTGAACTACGCCACTACACGCAAAAGCACCAACCTGGGTGATGTGTGGCAGATGCAACTGGGTGTACGTTATTCTTTTTAAGCGAAAACAAAAATAGTTATATAGCAAAGCCCCTGGTATAATCCGGGGGCTTTATTTTTGAAGAGTATGCGCTGAAATTTAATGCCAATGAGGCAAAGAAAAACTGATAATCCATTTGTGTGATTCAATACATCTGGTTACAATCTCAATGCCGTATCATATACTCCACAACCAGCCTAGATAAGTTTCAGCTCGTACGCATACTTTATCAACCCTATCAGGCTGCTGGTCTTAGTTTTACGGAAGATATTTTTGCGGTGTGTTTCCACCGTGCGTTCACTCAAAAAAAGTGAATCTGCAATCATTTTGTTACTGTACTCCTTTTCTATCAGCCGGATGATTTCTATTTCACGGGCCGTAAGATGCACTTCTACTACTTCCTTTTTTACTTCGCTGGCTTTGGTCATTTCATCAAGCACTTCCTGGCTGAAATAAATACCACCTGCTGATATTTTTTCCAGCGCCGATATCAGTTCCTGCTTGCCAATATTTTTGAGTACATAGCCTGCAATATCCGAATCATCAATCATCTGGTTTACCAGGTCGCCCTG
>JANMDL010000126.1:0-1920 GCA_031376295.1 Chitinophagales bacterium | reverse complement strand
GTTTCTACCGAAAATACTTTTGAGGAGAACAAAACGGACATGAATTTTTTGATGAGTGAACTGGTGCGGATGTGCGAAAAAATTGCTTTTGAACTGCGGCAGGATGAAAAAGTGGCGGGTTGCATTGCGGTAAAAATCCGCTACCCCGATTTTGAAACCACCAGCAGGCAGGCTACGGTTGATTATACCTGTGCAGATGATGAAATTATACCCATTGCGAAGGAACTGTTTCATAAACTGTACCGCAAGGGGCAACCCATACGCCTGCTGGGTGTGCGCCTGAGTGAGCTTACAAATGAGGCGGTGCAAACCAACCTGTTTTCGGATGCCGAAAAAAAATCAGACCTGTACAAAGCCATTGATGAGGTAAAAAATAAGTATGGAAAGAGGCTGCTGAAAAGGGCATCATCAAGGTAATTTTTTTTTATAAAAAAAGAACCCCGCTATTTCCGGCGGAGTCTTTTTGTTTGTGCTTGGTATATGGAAAACTATGATATTATTTCACCAGTTTGCGGCTTTCTTTTTTGCCGCCAGTTATCACTTCCATAATATAAAATCCTTTGGCCAGCCCATCCAGTCCGCTGAGTGTAAGGTTGTTTACACCCTTGCGTAATGTATTGATTTGCTGTACCAGTTGCTTACCGGTATTGTCCACCAGGCGGATAATCACCTGGCTGGTATTTTCGGCGGCAATGGTTACGTTTATCCGGTTGGTAAATGGAGCAGGGTACACACCGGTAATGTTTATGCCTTTGATGGTTACATGCAGCACTATAGTATTGCTGTAGGCAAAGCTGCCATCTTTATCCACCATTTTAAGGCGGTAATAATTGGTGCCGGCATTTACTTTTATATCATCAAATTTATATGCCAGTTCCCTGCTGCTGTTACCTGCTGCACCCACCCTGCCAATGCTGCTGAAGGATGTGCCATCAGTACTGCGTTCTATTTCAAAATGGCTGCTGTTGCTTTCCTGCTGCGTACCCCAATTGAGCTTTGCAGTACCATTAATATAGCTCCCCTGCAGGGCTGTAAGCACTACCGGCACCGTTGATTGTGGTGTACGCAGACAAATATCATCCAGCACAAAACTGTTGACGGTGGTATTGGTATTTCTTATCCTGTACTCTAATTTTTTGTAGATGAAATTAGGTATATCTACCTCTTCAAGGGAAATTTGTACCCATTGGCCCGCAGTTTGTGTGGTAAAGACAAAGGTAGTTTCAGCGAGTAATACTTTGGTATTTGCGTTGTTAGTGCCAAAAATTTCCAGTATAAGTGTGGGGTTTGCGCCACTATCAACTTTGGCTGCCCATACTTTTAATGATCCGCTTACTAAATAATAGTATTGCGCCGGGCTGGTTGTTGCCACAATGGTTTTGTACCATATTTTAGTACTGCTGCTTGCAGAGCGGCTTACTACCATCATTTGCCTGCCGGAATGTGGCGCAAAGGCTGTAAAAGAACTGTTAACCGTATCAGGATTGTTGGCAACCCTGTAGCGGGGGGTACTGCCAAGGGCACTGCCTGTCCACTCTGTGATACCAGTTTGTGCAGTAACCGAACTGCCGTTGGCATGAGTGCCGCCAAAATTGCTGCTGGCCGTTTCAAAGCCGCCGTAAAAATCCGACATGGGTGTATTGAGGGTGGCTGGTGGTGTTAATACCAATACATTATCTGAACAACCAGTAAAGCAGCTTTCTGTTGCTGGCCTGATGGTGATGCGAACATTCTTTACTTCAAAAAGTGCCTGATCGCTCCCACCCCAAACAGGGCTGGTTACCCACTGGGGGTCAGCATTTTCACCCATCAATACCCTGAATTCCACATTGTTAAGTGCCGTGGTTACACTGTTAATCATGAGGCTGGCACAACTATCGGCCACACCGGATTGACCATTGGCATTGCTTACTGTAAATG
>JANMDL010000092.1:0-18811 GCA_031376295.1 Chitinophagales bacterium | reverse complement strand
TGTGCTCCCGTATCTTGACTCAGATCCACGAATTGAACGTTACTCATACTTTTTTGAAGATCATATACCGGAACTGGTGGGAGGTGCTTTAAGCGACATCGGAAAATTATATGCAAATCATGTATCCGTACCTGCCATCTCTCAAAATATTGTTGATACCCGCAGTGCTTCTCCCGAGCTGGTATCCTGGAATACAGCCGCCATTATGGGGGGAGGGCAATCCGTAGCTAACTTTATGCCCACTTTTGCAGCGCCCGATTTAACAGTAGTAAGTGGTTTGCAAAGAGGTGCCGGTACATCATTTTCGCCAGCATCTGTCTCAAACGGTTTTTGGGGTAACAATGGTTTTGCAAGGCTTACGGCAGCCAATGGTATAGATTCTAATAAAATACTTACGTTCAGGTTGCAGTCTGCCAACGGAAAGAATGTTAGCTATACTTCGATTGATAGTTTTAAAATTCGTATTGCAGGCAACGGGCCGATAAAATACCAGCTTGATTATCAGATTAACAGTGGAGCTTTTATGCCTGTAACAATACTATCAGGGCCACCCCGCACTACTGGTAATTACAAGCTTAATCCGGTTGATTTGTCTGGCATTCCGGCCTTGCAAAATGTACCTCCCACCTCAGTCGTTACTTTCAGAATTACGCCATACGATTGTACGGGTGATGGGGTATTCTATTTTGGTGCAGGTACTGCGGATGCAGCAGCAGACCTTAGCTTAACGGGAAGGCTTACTGATAACGCATCGCTGCCGGTAACTTTATCTGCTTTCAAATCGCAGCAGGCAGACAAGAAAGTGAGGTTGACCTGGGAGACCCAGTCTGAAACCAATTTCAGTCATTTCCTGCTGGAGAGAAGTGCAGACATACACAACTACCTGGTAATCGCAAAAGTTAACGCCTCTGGCAGTGCAAATGGCAGCCGCTATGTGTACGATGATGCACCTGCTATTTACAGTCCAAAATATTTTTACAGGTTGAAGATGGTGGATGTTGATGGAAAATTTGAGTACAGCAAAGTATTGGTAGAATATTTTACCGGTAAAAATAAGCTCTCAGTATATCCCAGCATCGTGTCAGGTACCCAACTCACTGCTTTTTTTGACAAAGTGGTTGGGAAGGCGGAAATAGGCATACTATCAATTGACGGTAAAAAAATTAAGCACATAAATTTAAATGCAGGCGCCGGTTACGAGCAAATTGACTTAACCAATCTTGCAGCCGGTATGTATATTTTGGTGCTGCAGGATGCCAACGGTGTTCAAACCAGCAAATTCATTAAGCAATAAAGTTCACCATCATGCATCAACAGCAATCACATAAGCTACTCCAGCATTTTTTTCAGGAAAGGGCGTTTGCTTTTCCTGAGCATATTTTGTCTGTTAAGGTAATGGATGTGAATATGGCTTTTCTTTTGAAAGTAGTTGTTTGTTTGTTGTTAATTCCTTTTGGTATAAAAGGCCAATCAGTAAAAATTGCCCGGCCCAATATTGTTTTAATCTATACGGATGATGTGGGCATGGGTGATATCAGTTGTAATGGCACATCAGCGGTTAAAACGCCCCATATTGACAAACTTGCTGCCAGTGGCGTAAGGTTTACCAATGTGCATGCAACATCCGCTACCTGTACACCATCGAGGTTTTCACTGCTTACGGGCGCTTATGCCTGGCGTAAACAAGGCACCGGCATTGCGCCGGGAGATGCGGCACTCATTATTCCAACTGATAAGCAAACATTGCAGATGATGCTGCAGCAGGCAGGTTATACAACTGGGGTTGTAGGGAAGTGGCATTTGGGACTGGGACCTAAAGGCGGCCCCAACTGGAATGGCGATATAAAGCCAGGGCCACGGGAAATAGGGTTTGATTACTCGTTTTTGCTGCCTGCCACAGGCGACAGGGTGCCTTGTGTATTTGTTGAAAATCAAAAAGTGGTGAACCTGGATATGAACGATACGATAGCGGTGAGCTATACCGGCCCGCTCAACGCATCCGACCCCACCGGCAAGGACAATCCCGGGTTGCTAAAAATGCAGCCATCGCATGGTCATAACATGAGCATCATAAATGGTGTCAGCCGGATTGGATACATGTCCGGTGGAAAATCGGCTTTGTGGGTGGATGAAGAAATTGCAGATGTATTGGTTGAAAAATCGGTTGCGTTTATTGACAAGCACAAGCAAAAGCCATTTTTCCTTTACCTGGCTACGCATGACATACATGTGCCTCGTATGCCGCATTCACGTTTTGTGGGCAAGAGCGGCATGGGGCCCAGGGGAGATGCCATTTTACAGCTCGACTGGACGGTAGGGGCCATTACAGCGGCATTGAAAAACAAAAAATTACTCAATAACACCATCATCATTTTTACCAGCGACAATGGTGCCGTACTGGATGATGGATACAAAGATGATGCAGTGGAAAAATTGGGCAATCACAAACCCAACGGTATATTCCGGGGCGGCAAGTACAGTGCTTTTGAAGCAGGAACACGGGTGCCCTTCATTTTGGCGTGGAAAGGAAAAGTGGCCAAAGGTAAAACCTCCGATGTATTGCTAAGCCAGGTTGACTTATACGCTTCACTGGCGGCACTTACCGGGCAAACGATAAAAGCGGGCCATGCGCCAGACAGTAAAAACTATTTAGCCAGTTTTTTATATCAATCCCAAAAACCAAGAGAATATGTGGTTGAACAGTCAATCAACAACACGCTTTCGATTATTACCGGCGGATGGAAATACATTGAGCCTTCGAATGGCTCAGCCATCAATAAGAATACCAAAACCGAATTAGGCAACTCAAAGTTGCCCCAACTCTACAACCTTGATGCAGACGCCGGTGAAAAAAACAATTTGTCAGAAAAGAAACCGGAATTAGTAAGGCAATTGGGCGAACTGCTAGAGAAAATAAAAAAAGAAGAATAGAAGCGCATGACCGTATTATCAATCAATATTATCAATCAATCATACAGTAATTTTTCGCAAAACGTAGTTTAAATTTTAAAAATAAAAAAATCAGCACATGAAAAGAGTTTACTTATTTATTTTGTCTTTCCTGCTCTCCACTACTGGTTGGGGACAATTTTTAGATGACTTTAACTATACTTCAGGTACCAACCTGACTGCCAATGGCTGGACTCAAATTGCGGCTGGCAGCGGCCCTCTTACAGTAAATAGTGCCGGGTTAAGTTACCCCTTGTCGCCGTCATCGGGTGTAGGTTTTGGGGTAAACATAGTGCCCGGCGCCCAGGTTGTAGGACGGTCAGGCGGGATATCTATATCTTCCGGTACGGCGTACATGTCTTTTTTTATAAATCTGAGTGCTGCCGGTACTACCACTGGCGGTGCCAATATTGCCGGCATTATGTCAGGCTCTTTTCCAAGTCCGGGTGTGGCAGTAAGAGCGTTTACAAGGCTTAGCGGTGCAGGTTTTAATTTTGGTTTGGCCAAAACTGGTCTTACGCCTGTTACTTACGAAAGTACAGTGAGAACTTTTGGCATTACGTACCTGGTGGTGCTGAAATACACCTTTAACACAGGTACCTTGGACGATATCGTTGATATGTGGGTAAATCCAGTACCGGGATCAGCAGAAACTGCTCCTTTGATTTCTTTGGGCACCGGTACGGCTGATGCAACAGCAGCGCTTTTTGGGCCAACCATCAATCCAAGATCAGGTACTGCGGCGCCAACATTTGAAATGGATGCTGTAAGATATGGCACCACCTGGACTTCAGTAACGCCCTCTAACGTAGCGCTTATTGTATCGCCTGCCTCCCTTAATTTTGGAACCGTGCCTGCAGGCGCACCTTCCCCCTCACTAAGCTTTAACCTTAGCGGAACAAATTTATCACCAGCGCCCGGTGTAGTTACCGTAACTGCACCGGCTTCGTACCAGGTATCAAACGATAACAGCACCTGGGGGAGTTCCACTACCGTAGCTTATAGTACGGCTACGCTTGCCGCAACACCTGTGTATGTTCGCTTTTCACCCACAGTTGCAGGTGCGGTAACAGGTAATATAACCTTAAGTGGTGGTGGGGTAGTAGTAACCCCTACTGTAGCACTAAGTGGTGCTGGTGGCACACCATTTTACAGTAAAGCTTCGGGCAGCCTTTCCACGCTTGCCACCTGGGGCACAGCAGCCAATGGTTCGGGTACCGTACCGGCAGATTTTATAACTGATTACCAGATATTTGTTGTAGCCAACCGTGCGAGCTATACACTGGATGCCGATTTTCAGGTGATTGGCCTTGGTTCAAAAATTGTAGTGGGAAATGGTACTGATGCTACCAAGCTTATTCTTCCGGCTACTTTCACCATACTCAGCCCGGTGGATAACAAAGTAGATGTGAGCAATAATTCAACAGTAGAAGTTGCCAATAAAATAATGCGTCCATCTTCCACAATACCTTACCCTTATTTTGGTACACAGGCTTTAAGCAGTACTGTAGAATATACCTGGAGCGGCACCGGTACAGGTGATACCGTACGTATCCCCACTGAAATTTTTGGAAATTTAAAATTAACCGGCGGGCTGAAATATTTTTCGCCAGGTTTTGTTTTTGCAAATGGCAACCTGGATATTACGAATGTAACAGGAATGAATGGCACAGGAACAGCGGCCAGTGTATTGGTAAGGGGTAATGTAACTTTAAGCAATTCGTTTTTTGATACCGATGTTAGTGCCGATGCAAACAGGATGTCCCTGAACTTAGGTGGTTCAGGCACACAAACACTAAGCGGCGGCGATTTCTATATTAACCAACTCAGAACCCAGGCCGTATCGTCTTCTGTTCCAGCATCAACTATCGATATTGTACTGGCTCCCAATACCAATGTATTTACAGGAATTGCTTCCGGAGGAGGAGTAAACCTGCAACAAGCTACGCACAATCTTTCTCTGAATGGAAATAGTTTGTATATTCAAAGCGCTGGTTCATTCCTTGCCACGCATGTGGGTACTATCAGCGGAAGCAGTACCTCTAACCTGTTTGTTGCTAAAGCGGCAGGTGCAGCAGCTATCGGTTCTTTAACCTTTAAAGCAGGCGCACAGGTACTCAACAATTTTAATTACAATTCGGCAGGTTCTGGCAGCAATAACCTTAATCTGAGTTCATCATTAACTGTAAATGGTAATTTGGATTTAGGTAGTGGAAATATTCTGGTTGGTAATAATACGCTAACAGCTGCTGGTACACTAAGCGGTGGAGCTGCTACTGGCTACATCGTTACCAATGGTACTGGTGCATTAAAAAGAAACGGAATAGGTGCGGCAAGCGTTGTATTCCCCGTAGGGCCAAGTACAACCCTGTATCATCCTGCCACACTCAGCAATAGTGGTACTGTGGATAATTTTTCGGTAAATGTCGCTTCTGTAGCTCCTCCCTGCGGTGATGTAACAGCCAGTGTAACAGCCACCTGGAATATTTCAGAAGAAACAAGCGGCGGTTCCAACTGTACAATTGCGCTGAATTATACCGGCGCAGCCAACGGCGCTGGATATGCTGCGGCGGTGGCAAGGGTGGTACACTGCGGTGGAGTTACCCCGTTCTTCAGCAACGGATCGGTAACCGGCACCATCGCCACCGGTTCAGGCTTTACTTCATTCTCTCCCTATGGTATTACAAGTAATATTGCTGTTTTACCGGTAACCCTGCTTCATTTTTCCGGCAGCCGCAACGGCAGCCGCAACAATCTTAGCTGGACAACCGCTATGGAGCAAAACAACCTTGGTTTTGAGGTGCAACGTTCAGCAGACGGACAAAATTATACCAACATTGGCTTTGTAAATTCGCTGGCGCCCAATGGCAGCACAGGCAATCTTACTTACTCCTTTACGGATGGAAACTTTACGGGTGCGGTTCAATATTACCGGTTACGTCAGGTAGATATCAATAATCAAAGCAGGTATAGTGCTGTTGTGAGAATAAAAGTTGCACAAGCTACTGTATTGACCATTGATGGCATTGCGCCAAATCCTGTACACAACAGTCTCATCGCCAGTATCAGTAGCCCTGCCAAAAGTCCTTTGAGTTTGAAGGTAGTGGATATGACGGGAAGAATCATGCTGCAGCAACAGGTTACTATCCAAGAAGGTACTAATGTTATTCCAGTCAATGTATCATCGCTGGGTAGCGGAATATATTTACTTAAAGCTATTTACCCAGACAACCATCAAATTCCTGCTGTAAAATTCATAAAGCAGTAATCATAAAAGGTTGTGATGATAAAACCCTGAATGAGCAAAGAGTGGAGGTTCGTGTAAGGAGAGGCAACAGGATTCTAAATTGGCAAAAAACCGAAAGGATAAGTCATTTTACATCTTGTTACCTCTCCTTTTTATAGAAAGAGAGTAACCTGTTTATTTAGATGTTGAGCATTGTCTGATACTCTTTAAAAATGAAAAACCAGTTATACATTGGATAGCCCCTAAGACAAGGCCGTTATATTGCAATAAGAAATTTTAAAAATGCTTGTTGCTGCAAGTCAACTAAATTGCTAACTTGTATGTTTATTGCAGAACTTGTATTTTTATTGCAGAAAGTATTTGATTGTATTTTTGATGGCTCCAGTGCTGAAATTGATTATACATTATCAGGCATTATTTAGTGGGAGCCAAATAAGTAGACCTTTAGTGAGAATTATGTGTTAAATGTGAATACAATTATGGAGCATCAGTTAATAAAAAAAGGAGGGGTTGTATTTTTTGCGCAATTTTTTTTGTTGTCATTTCTCGGTTGTTATAGTAAAAAAAATTCCCCAAAAGAAGTATCGGCTATCTGCTGTTCGCCCAATCTGCAGAAGTTTAGTATTCATGATAGCGCAACCACTTCTGTGCAAACATCTTATGATTCTTCATATTCTGGTATGGTGCTTATACCGGGAGGTGTTTTTGAAATGGGGGCAGACAATAATCAGGCTTCAGCAGATGAATATCCCAAGCACAAAGTTCAGGTGTCTTCATTTTATATTGATATAACTGAGGTTACAAATGCACAGTTTAAAAAATTTATTGAGGCTACCCATTATATTACCACTGCCGAGAAAAAGGTTGACTGGGAAGAATTAAAGAAAAACGTTCCGGCAGGCACTGCAAAACCTCCTGACAGTCTTTTGAATGCCGGGTCTTTAGTTTTTGATATGCCCTCTGAACCAGTTAGCTTAGACGAGTACAATAATTGGTGGGCTTGGAAGCGGGGAGCCTGTTGGAAACATCCGGAAGGTATTGGGAGTTCTATCGAAGGGAAAGATAATTGCCCGGTTGTACAAGTAAGCTGGGATGATGCAATGGCCTATTGCAAATGGGCCGGCAAGCGTTTGCCAACTGAAGCAGAGTGGGAGTTTGCTGCAAGAGGTGGGCTTATTAATAATATATATCCCTGGGGAAATGAACCTGTGAATGCCGGAAAGCCAAAATGTAACAGTTGGGAAGGAAAATTTCCCTGGTTGAATGAACAAAAAGATGGATACATGAAAGCAGCACCGGTAAAATCTTTTGTTGCCAACGGCTATAGTTTATATGATATGGCTGGCAATGTATGGGAGTGGTGCAGCGATTGGTATAATACTACCTATTACAAAGAAGGCGAAGGCAAAACAATGGTTAATCCAAAGGGTGCTTCAAAAAGTTTTGACCCAGATGAACCCTATACGATGAAAAGAAGTTTACGGGGGGGCAGTTTTTTATGCAATGATACTTATTGCAGCGGATACCGTGTTGCAAGAAGAATGAAAAGCAGCCCGGATACCGGTTTGGAGCATACTGGATTCCGCTGTGTGAAGGATATCAGATAAACTTATAATCTGTAATGACTGTCTTCATTTTCCCAGGGAAATTATTATAATGGTTCGAAATTTGTCCATTTATTCCTGGTATACATATTGTGTAAGATTTACTCCCGGCTATTTCACATTATACCCTCAAACACCCTCAATTCCTCTACCGAAAAGTTCGACATTTCGCCGGTTCTCTCCACCACGACAGATAAGGGTTTCAAGCAATATAAGTTTGAAACCCTTTTTCATTTGCACAAAATTTTATTATTTTTAAACCTGTCATAAGATGTTCAGCGCATAATGAATGCTTCTGCCGCCGCCTGCTGCGATAAAAACACCAAGGTTTGCCAATGCCTGAAGATCTCTTGTAGCTGTTGCCTTTGAAGCTTTCGTTATTCAATATATTTTTTAGCCGTCATGCCGCCTTTAAACCCGTCTGACCCTTCTTGCAGCATCCGGGTAATGGTTTTTAACTGCCGCTCTTTTAACTGGGTTTTGTACTGGTTAAAAAATCTTGCATTCTTCAATGTGATTTCAATGGTTTTCCGTGCCTGTCCTTGTGCTTTTAACACTATGTCCACAAAATATTTCAGCCAGGGCGTTTTTTTCATTGCTCTGTTATGCTGTTTTTAAAGCGGCATAGTATGATTTTTTATCAGCCTCTATCGTTTGGGATAAACTCAGTAATACCGGGCGGCCAATCGTTTGCGACAACGCTTTTTCTGCAATCGCCCTGCCTATCCTGCCGTTTCCATCTTCAAAAGGATGAATGGATTCAAAAATACAAATGCGCAATCGAAGACCTGACGGGAGCCTTCTTTATTTCCTCCTTTCCGCCGGGCGCAGTATCGTTAAACCATTTAATAAACCGCCGCATTTCCAGGGGTACTTTTGCAGTTGACGGGCCTTCAAAATGAACTTTTTCCTTGCCCAAGGCTCCTGAAATAACCAGCATGGGCTCTTTATGTATTCGCCATGCACCTGTATTGATTTGTGTTGTTTTTGCAGCAGCATTTTATGCCATGTAAATAAAATGTATTCTGTGAGGGGTGATGAAAAAGTATTGCGTACTGCAACCATTATATCAATCATGTTGTCAATCCGCATCGTTTCGGGCATTGATTTTAAAAGACCGCTGACATGCCTGTTTCTTCCGCAAAAGCAAACAGCGCATCCTCCACATCCTGAAGATTGTATGTAAAATCCGGCCAGCCTGGTTGTTGCCAAATGTATATCATGAGCCGATTATAACCTCTATTCGGCTCAAATATAGTATACTAGTGAGCCAATTAGTGAAATTATTCGGCTCATAATGGGCCTGTCATACGTTGATATGTGAACGATACAGGAATTATCCCTGCGATCGTTAAGTAATTCGCTTATAAAACCTCTCAAAAGACAACAAATAATGGAGTATAAAAAACAGGTATAAATACCCGTTTCCCGACCAGTCAGGTGTATTACATTTGTTTTGAAGCTCCTGTAAAGATGGCTTGGCTGAATTTGCTGTGAGATGGACCAGAACTGATAACTGGATGCTGCTCTTTCTTGTTTTTTTGCTCATCAAAAGCGACAAGCAATTATTGCCTGGTTGATTTGATGCAGCGGACTTTTTACATAATAACAAAAAAAAATACAGAAAACTACAAACTTAATTATTACCTTGTTTTTGATGACGGATTCAATCGATAATATCCGGGTCCGGCATTTAAAAACGCTGTTTTGTTTCAAAGTGAAATAAAACAGCATAAGAAAACTTTATTGTAAGCCTTCTGCCTGCCACAACTGTAAACCTTAACTATTTAAAAAAATTGTGTATGAAACGCAGTATGGTTATTCTTTTGCCCTTACTTTCCATTTTATCCTGCCATCTTTTTGCCCAATCTCCGGGCAGCATCAAAGGTCAGTCGTTCTGGTTAAAGGGAAATTTCACTCTTGGCAATAATCGGCAGGAGGTAATGAATTTCAACCCGGCTGCGGTTTTGGGCGATGGCAAGGCACCGGTTAAATTGCCCGCCACCATGGAATCCCTGCGGAGGGTGACCATCTTTACCGTATATCAGCATACAGGCACTATTGCGGAAACACCTGTTTGGGAAATAACCGGTGAGTTTGGGGATATCCGGCTTACTACCCGGCAGGTGTCAAGCAAAAGCAGGAAAACAAACCTGGCATTTGCAAAAAATAATCAGCAATCTTCCAGGCCCGGAACTGGAGAAGCCATCATCAATACCTACCTGGGCAGCAGGAGTATTTCGCCGGGTACTGAAAATACGGAATATAAAGAAGCAGCTGTAAGATTCGGCAGCACCGGTACGGCACAACCTGCAAAAGCTTCTCCCTCATTGATTGCTGAATTCATCTTGTATGAGCGGATATTACAAGAAGAGGAAGTGGCCAAAGTAGAAACCTGCCTGGCGCTGAAATATGGTATTACACTGCAAAAAAATTATCTTACTGCTTCGGGTAAAACTGTATGGAATTGGGAAAAGGATAAGGGGTACTCACACAATATTGCCGGTATTGCAAGAGACGATCAATCAGCGCTCCATCAAAAGCAGGGCACCAGCAGCAATGCGCCGGGAGAACTGGTCATCGGCATCAATAAAATTGAAACACTCAACAGCAGCAATACAGGCAGGGTAAACGATGAGGATTATTTGATATGGGGCGATAATGCCGGAAGCAGTACGCTGGACCAATCTGTAAAAAATGCCGGTAACGAAATCCTGTTGCCAGCAAAAAAATGGTTGATGAGGGCCTCTGGCAGCACAGCCAATACCATTGCAACTGAATTGAAAACAGACACCAGAACATTTCTTGCAGGCTATCTTACAAAAGAAAATTTCTGTTTAATCATTGACCGCTCCGGCACCGGCAATTTTGTACCGGAGCATTGTGAATACATTATGCTGGACAATATTTCAGAAGATGGCACTGCCGGTTTCAGCAGCATATACTGGGATACGGATGGTTCAGGAAAAGATGCGTTTACTTTTGGGCTCAAACAATGCACCCCGGCCACCAGTCAGGTGAATAACAAAGCGGTAACTGGCAAAGAAGCAACGGGACTCATGTCCTTCCTGCTGTACCCCAACCCTGTTACTGACGGGCAATACAAAATGGCCATTACGTTTGATAAACCTACCGACATCCAAATACAGGTATATGATGGGTATCAGCACCTGCTCGAAACCCGGAAAGGATCGGGCCAGGCTGCTTATATTTTTACCGGAAATACAAAGCTGCCCCCGGGTACTTATACAGTGCGGCTGGTAACGCCGGATAAAGAGGTTAACAAAATCCTTATTGTACAATAATATCATTCCCCAACAATTGGCATTGGCCATTTCTAAAATATAAGAGTATGAAAGTTCAAAACTTTTTAGCAATACTGTTTTTCTCCTGCTGCGCCTATGCAGCTAACGATATCATTACTCATTCTTTGGCTGAAAAAAATGTACCTGGTATTGTGCAGGAAGCTGAAGAAAGGCATATACCCGGCAAAGAGCCGGTTGCAGCAGCAAAGCATGTTACGGCTAAGGCGAATGAGATGCCCGGCACATCCGCAACGCCTGATGCACCATCAGGGCCGGTGTACACCCCCAACTCGGTAAAGAATATAAAAATGGCCAACCCGGCCGAAGAGATAACCACTATGGAGGCCCCAACTCCTAACCCAATGGGTAGCGCCATACTAACATTCCCCATAAAATTGCCACCGGGAAGAAAGGGTATGGAACCGGATGTAGATATACGGTACAACAGTGAAGCAGGCAATGGCTGGCTGGGATTTGGCTGGAACCTGGATATGGATGCCGTAATGATTGAAACAAGATGGGGCGTGCCCAGGTATAACGCATCCCTGGAAACGGAAACATACACAATAAGTGGTGAGCAGCTCAGCCCGGTTGCCCACCGTGCAGAACCCGTTGCCCGGGCAAGTGAAAAACAATTTTACCCGCGGGTGGAAGGTGGCTTTGAAAAAATAACCAGGCATGGCAGCACCCCTGCCAATTATTGGTGGGAAGTAACGGACAAAAGCGGTACCCGGAAATTGTATGGTGGCAATGGCAATGGTGTTGACCAGGATGCAGTGCTTATTGATGCCACCGGAAATATTGCCTATTGGGCATTGACCGAAACCCGTGATGTGCATGGCAATTTTGTTAAGTACCGCTATAATAAAGTGTATGATGCCGGAAACAGCGGAGGAAGTCCCGGCTCAGATATTTACCCGGCCTCCATCACCTATACCGGCAATGGAACAACAGAAGGTAAATACAGTATTGAATTTATCCGCGACAGGCAATTAAATGAAACAAAAAGACCCGATGTTTCCATCAGTGCCCGTTGGGGTTTTAAACAGGTAACAGCCGATTTACTCAGAAAAATAAATGTAAAATACAATGGCCAGAACATCAGGTCGTATGAACTCAATTATACAACCGGTGCATTTTATAAAACCCTGCTGAACAGTGTTTCGGAGTTTGATGCCGCCGGCGTTCTTTTTAACAACCACAGCTTTGACTATTACAATGATGTGCAGGGTGGCGGAACATTCCGGCCCTTGCTGGCAAGTGAAGAATGGACACCGCAAAATGATAATATAAAAGCGGGGTTTGTAAACCCCATTCCGCTTTTTCATGATAAAGCATCGGTATTAAGCGGCAACAAATCGTTTGGTGGTGGTTTTGGCATAGCCATTACCATTGGCCCTTTTGATGGCAATTTGGCCATGAAGTCGAACACAGCGGGCGTTACGTTCGGGTTTAATTATACCAAAAACGAAGGGATGCTGGCATTGGTAGATATAAATGGAGACGGGCTTGCAGACAAAGTGTATAAAAAAGGCGGGCAATTATCATACCGCCCCAACCAGTCGGGGCCGGGTGGTGCCACCACTTTTGGTGATGAGCGCCCTGTTGTGGGTATTAATGAATTCAGCCGGGGCGAAAGCTTTGCCGGCGATATAGGTCTCGAATCAAATTTTGTGGTATATGCCGGCTTTGAATATACCCGTACGGAAGATATTACCGCAGTTTATTTTTCTGATGTAAACGGCGACCAGTTAATTGACATTGTGAAAGATGGGAAAGTGTACTTTAACCATATTGGCACTGGTGGAAACCCCAACTTCACCCTTTCGAGCGGCGATACGCCAAGCCCTATCAATGCAGCCGGATCTATTGATCCGGATTTGGTGGAAAATGACCCGCAGGCATTGGAAACCGCCATTGATGATAACCCGCTGCATGATGTGGTGAAAGTATGGCGTGCACCCTTTAACGGAACAGTGAGTATTACACAGCCCATAAACCTGGCGCAGGATACAAGCGACGAGGCACAGGGATACACTTTTGCCGATGGCGTAAGGGTGGCCATTCAGCACAAGGGTAATGAACTATGGTTTGCAGATATACCCGCAAACGATTTTACGCCCAAAACACCAACCGGGGTAAATGCCATTGCTGTGCAAAAAGGCGATAAGATTTACTTCCGGGTGCAATCAAAATTCAACGGAGCTTACGACCAGGTGGTATGGGCTCCCGAAATTACCTATTCCACCCAAACACCGGCATTGGTAGATGCGAATGTATTACCGCTGTACCAGTTTAAATCGGATAAGGACTTTTTAATTTCTGCCGATGGTTCAACAGGGATGACGATTGGCGGGCAGGTGAAGGTAACCGGTAATTTTTCCATGCCTGCAGTTACCGATGAGGTTATCATAAAAATTCAGAAAAAATCCGGCGGAGCGCTTTCCACCCTGCTGCAGCAAAGTTTTCCGGCAGGGCAGGCGGTTGATTTCCCGGTATCGGTTAATGAAAATGTATTAAAGGGCGATGCATTTTACTTTAATGTATCATCAGCAACCAATATAGACTGGACCAAACTGCAATGGAATCCATTTGTATATTTTTTAACAACTACCGATACGGCCATCACCCAATTGTTTGACGATAGTGGCAGGGCCCTGGTATATACCCATCCGATAGTTTATTTTAAATCGTACAACCGCACCATACAACCCTCAGTGTATTGGGAAGTGCCTTTTTCTGATACGTTTGCAATCAAACCGCAACCGGCATTTAACCTTCCGAATTTTGAAAATGGGAACCTTGTTTTTTCCATAAAAAAGCAAAACCAGCTTATTGCAAAACAAACCATTGCGGTAAGTAACAACATTTTTGGAGTAACTGTACTAGGCCCCATTGCAACGGAAACGCTTATACTAAACGCTGGCGACAAGCTGTATTTTGAATATCATACTGACAATACAAAACTGGCGGATAAAATACTCAACCCCATTGTACGCATAGATACTAATTCCGTTAACCTGGCAAATCCTTCCGGTGGCCTGCACACCCTGGATGAATCCTTCCTGTTTGGACACATGTACCGCCATTGGGGCCAGTTTGCTTACAATGGCAACCGCAACCGTGCCACTAACCCGATTGTGGAAAGTGAGTTACAACTCGATGAAAAATTAAACGATCAAAATCCACCTTCCATCGATTTAAGCGGCGATACCACGGCCAGCGATATGCAGAACACGTATGATGCTGCCGGTGGCAACAAACCCAAAGAAGATAAATTTATTTACCTGGTTCCCGACAAGCAGAAAAAACTCCTGATTGGTTACGACAACCTCACCTATGTTAAAAAAGATACACTCAGTTCTTCCCGGATGGGTAAGGATAATTTGCTGCCGGTAAATCCCATCAGCAATCCTCTTCCTGCTACAGGGGCTGGCGCAGTGGGTATCAATAAAGTAGCCAATACCGATAACTTTTCCCTTGCTGCCGGCCTGGTGCTGGTGGGTAGTGCCAGTTTCGGCTATACCAATTTCCTTTACGATTTTAACGACATGAATGGCGACCGCTATCCCGATGTACTGTCATCCAGTAAGATACAATATACACAGCCCTATGGCGGCCTGGAACCAACAGCAAAAAACTTTTCCTTTGGCAATATTACAAAGAGCGAACATTTTTCGGCAGGGTTAACGCTGGGCGGCACTTTTCTCCGTTCAAATGCGTCAACTGCAAAAGCTACATCAAAAGGCTCAAAAGCGGGCAAAGCAGGGTCGCAGTCCGAAGCCTCCATCGGTCTCAGCGGCAGTATCAATTATAACCGCGACAGTACAGCCTTTGACTGGCTGGATGTGAATGGCGATGACTTGCCCGACCGTGTGCATAAGAATGGCAATGTGGAGATGAACCTTGGCTATTCATTCCTGCCTACAGAGCCATGGGGCTTTTTGGGCCTGAATGAAGGCAGCACCCTGAGCTATGGTGCAGGCATCGGTGTCAATATCAGTTATGGCAGTATTTCTGCCGGCATTGGCCTTACCCGCGGCGAAAGCGAAACCGATAAAACCCTGCGTGACATGAATGGCGACGGCCTGCTGGATTATGTGATTAAAGATAATCCATTGAAGGTTGCCATCAACAAAGGGAACGGCTTTGCAGCTTTTGTGGATTGGACCGGGGCAAACGGTATTCAAAAAAGCATTTCAACCGGTGAATCAATAAACGGGGCTTTCACCATCGGCATACCGATCATTCCCATTGTTCCTGTAGTAAAACTGTGCATCAACCCTTCTTTCAATATTGCACAGGGAGCCGACCGTACCAGCGTTGAATTTGAAGACATTAACGGTGATGGATACCCGGATTTCCTGCAGTCGGACCAGGACAATAAGCTGTCTGTTTCCCTTTCCACCATCGGCAGAACAAACAAGCTCAAAAAGGTAAACCGCCCGATGAAAGGGTACTTTACGCTGGACTATAAGCGTACGGGAAACACTTACCAGATGCCCAACAGCGTGTGGGCGCTGGCCAGTGTGGAACTGTATGATGGTGTGCCCGGTGATGGTGCCGACCGGATGCGCAGCACATTCGATTACGAAAATGGCCGTTTCGACAGGAATGAAAGGGAATTTTACGGGTTTGAAAAAGTAACCACCCTTCACCACGATACTGAAAACGGGGATATTGTTTACCGGAAGATTGAAGAGACATACAGCAACGATAATTTTTATGAAAAGGGGCTGCTTAAAAGCGAAGTGATAAAAGATGCAGCCGGTAATAAATTTAATGAAACGGTAAATACCTATGAATTAAAAGATATTCATAACGGATCAACACTTCCCAATAGTATTAAACAAACTGATGATGGTGCGGCCTTTCCCGCCATGGTAAAATCGGAAGACCTGTTTTACGAAGGCATGCCCACTGCCGCAAAAACGACCAGCAAAACCTACACCTACGATGTGCTGGGAAATATGATTACCACCACCGACTTTGGCGACCCCGGCACAGCAGATGATGTTACCACACAGATGGGCTACCATTCGCTTACTAATAAATACATCATGAATGTACCCGCTTCGGTAACGGTAAGCGGAAATGGCCAGGTGTACCGCCAAAGCGCTACAACATTAGATAATAATACTGGTAATGTTACAGAAGCCAGGCATTTTCTGCAGTCGGGTGAAGTGTCCAGGCAGAATCTTGAGTATGATGTGTATGGAAATGTCATTAAAACAACAAATCCGCAAAATGCCACGGGGCAACGCCTTAGCTATACATATCAATACGATAGCGAAATACAAACCTATAAAACAAAAACAACGGATGGGTATGGATATACAACCAGTGCAACCTATGATATGCGGTTTGCAAAAATGCTGTCTTATACAGATGAAAACGGGCAAAAAACCCGCTTTACAATTGATAATGCCGGCAGGTTACTAACCCTTACCGGTCCCCTGGAACTGGCTGCAGGCCTGCCTTTTAAAGTTGCTTATGAATACCATCCTGATGCGGTGGTGCCATGGGCAGCTACAAAGCATTACGACCCTGCATACCCGGCTAACTATATCGAAACAGCCAGCTTCTGCGATGGGCTGGGCCGTACTGTGCAGGGCAAAAAAGACGGTGCGTTGTTTACCGGTGCCCAAACCCCCGACCAGGAAGTGATGCTGGTATCTGGTGTGGTGAAATACGATGCGTTTGGCAGAACAACGGCAGGGTACCATCCCACTACTGAATCAAAAGGAACCACAGGTGTATTCAATGCAGTGGCTGATAATATAACGCCCACCCGCATTGGTTTTGATGTGCTTGACCGGGTTTTAACAAAAACCTACCCCGACCTGAAGGTAACCAGAAATGAGTATGGATTTGGAAACGATAGAAATGGAACCCTGCAGTTCAAAACCAAACTGATTGATGCAAATGGCATTTGGCAGGAAAAATACAAAAATGTACGTGACCTGCTGAAAGCCACCAAAGCGCAATACAGCCAGGGCACAGATGTATGGACCAGCTACGACTATAACGCCGTAAATGAATTAACCGGCGTTACTGATGACCAGGGAAACCGGATTATTTACACATTCGACCGGTTGGGCAGAAGAACCAGTGTAAAGCATCCCGATGCTGGTCTTACTAATTATCAGTACGACCTGAACGGTAATACTACACAGGTAAATACAGCAAATTTGCAGGGAGGCAACGGTATCAAATATACTTACGATTTTGAGCGGCTGATAAAAATCAGCTACCCGCAAAACCCGCAAAACAATGTAACACTCACTTATGGCGCCACGGGAGCAACTTTTTTCCGTGCCGGCAAGTTGGTGAAGCAGCTGGATGCTACTGGCACACAGGAGTTTTTCTATAACCCGCTTGGGTCAACGGTGAAAAACATAAGGGTAATCAATGTGCCGGATACTATTCCGCTTACCTATACAACCGAATGGACATACGATAACTGGAACCGGGTAACCAGCATGACTTATCCTGACGGGGAAAAACTTACTTATAGTTACAACCTGGGTGGCCACTTGCAGCAAATGTTGGGCATCAAAAGCGGTACAACATATAATTACCTGGCCAAATCGGGCTACGATAAGTTTGAAGCAAGGGTATATATGCGCTATGGCAATGGTACCGAAATGGCTTATGAGTACGAACCAGAAACCCGTCACCTGCACAACCTGGCCGCAAAAACGGCTGCCGGACGGTTGATGATGGACAACCATTACCAGTACGATGATGAAGACAATATCACCAGTATCGAAAACAATGCTCCCATACCGCCCAGTAATTTAATGGGGGGGAAATCGAACTATCAATATACTTACGACGATTTGTACCGCTTGACACAGGCCAAAGGCACATTCAATGGCAGCAACCACGAGCATCGTTTCGACCTGAAGATGAGCTACGACAACCTCTTCAATATCCTCAGCAAAAACCAGGTACACGAAAGAAGAGGGTACGACGACACAACCTGGTCGTTGCGTAACCAAACCTCCTACAGTTATACATACAATTTTAACCCCAATGGTCAGCCGCATGCACCCGTGCATATTGGCGAACAGGCATTTACTCACGACGCCAACGGCAACCAAACAGGCTGGCAACACGATGTAAGCGCCCAAAACAGGCAAATGGTATGGGATGAGGAGAACAGGGTGAAAACACTTTCTGATAACGGGGAACTGTTCCGTTATACCTACGATGCAGCCGGCAGCCGTGTATTAAAAAGCAATGGCCAGGGGCAGGCTGTACGTGTAAATGGCAAACCTGCAGCCAGTACCGGCGGGCTGGGCAATTATAAAATATATGTGAACCCTTATATGGATGTGCGCAGTGGCGGGTTTACCAAGCATTTTTATATAGAAGGGGAGCGGATTGTAAGCAAGCTGGGAGAAAGCGGCAATGGCAACGGTAATGGTAATGGTGGTGGCGGTAATGGAATCAACCGGGAAGCCTTTCAGTTCTATTATCATTCCGATCACCTGGGCAATACCGCCTTTGTTACCAACCGCCTGGGCGAAGTGTACCAGCACCTGGAATACTTCCCCTTTGGTGAAACCTTTATTGCAGAACATGGTAACCAGGAAAGGACACCTTACCTGTACAATGGCAAGGAACTGGATGAAGAAACCGGTTTATATTACTATGGCGCCAGGTATTACGATACCAGGACAAGTATCTGGGAAAATACC
>JANMDL010000064.1:0-6060 GCA_031376295.1 Chitinophagales bacterium | reverse complement strand
TATTGGCAATATTACAGGCGTTCATCAATTTGTCATAATCTGGTGTTTCCTCACTCACGGCTATATTTTTGGCAATGGTATCATTAAAGATATAGCCATCCTGCATCACGCTGCCGCACTTACTTCGCCAAAATTTTGGTGATATAGTTTTTAAGCTGCTTTCGCCGGTTGTAATATCGCCGCTGTAATGGCTGTAAAACTGCAGCAGCAATTTAAGTAAGGTAGTTTTGCCACTGCCGCTCATGCCCACAATGGCGGTGGTTTTTCCTTCGGGAAAATGGAGGTTAATGTCTTTCAGTACGGGTTCGTTGCCTGCGCCTGCATAAGTAAAAGAAAGATTTTGCAGGTTGATGGAATTGTTGCCGGATAATTTTTTTGCCAGGTGTCCGTCTGCCGGCTCTTCATCTTCCAGTTGGTGTATTTCATTCAGGCGGTCGAGGCTGATGCGGGCATCCTGTGCTTGTTGTGTAAAGCTGATGAGCTGCTCCACGGGGCTGTTTAACTGGCCGATAATGTATTGCACGGCCATCATTTCGCCAAGCGACAGGCCGCCATCTACCACCGATTTTGCCACAAAAAAAGTGATGAGGATATTTTTACCTTCGTTGATAAAAAATGCACCTGCCTGCTGGTACTGGCTGAGTGAAAGACTTTTGAAACTTAATTTGAATAAGGCTGCCTGCAAGCCCTCCCATTCCCAGCGGCGGAGTTGCTCTGCGCCGTTGAGTTTAATTTCCTGCATGCCGTAAATCAATTGCATGGTGGCAGTATTTTCTTTACTGGCGGCTGCAAAATGTTTATAATCGAGGCTGCGGCGGTATTTTAAAAATATCCGTATCCACATAAAATAGAGTATGCTGCCGATACAGAATATGATGAATACATATAAATTATAGCGCAGCAGAACAATGGAAAAAATGATGAGGTTAAAAACAGAAAAAAGGGTGTTAAGGGCAGAGCCGGTTAAAAAACTTTCAATCCTGCGGTGATCGCCCAGGCGCTGTATGATGTCGCCCGTCATTTTTGTATCAAAATAATTCAGCGGCAGTCTCATCAGCTTTATCCAGAAATCGGAGAGGATACTGAGGTTTATTTTGGTGCTGATGTACAGCAGTATACGGCTGCGTACAAACTCCACCACCGTTCGGCTGAAGAAGAGCATGAATTGTGCAATGAGGATGATGTAGATGAAAGTGAGGTTGTTGTTGTTGATGCCAATGTCTACAATACTCTGGGTGAGGTAAGGAAAAATGAGCTGCAATAAACTGCCCAGCAATAAACCCATCATCAACTGAATGATGTAGCGCTTTTGCTGCATAAAATACCCCAGCAGCATTCCCC
This sequence comes from Chitinophagales bacterium, assembly GCA_031376295.1. Lineage (GTDB taxonomy): Bacteria > Bacteroidota > Bacteroidia > Chitinophagales > Chitinophagaceae > Ferruginibacter. Next base: position 4,719 of record JANMDL010000064.1, on the reverse strand, counting down.
AGCCCTGCTTTTTGTCTTTTTCAACCTTTTGTTTGTAAAAATCGGGTGTGGGGTCCAGCATCAGGGCAATACCCACCGGCTCACCATCAGCCATATTGCCGGCCCAATGTTCCAGAAATTCTTTTCTTCCGATGGTGAGTACGCTTTTACCAGGGTCGGCAATGACGAATTTATTTTTTTTGGCTTTGTACAACACTACAAAATGATTCTGATCCCAATGGAGGATGCAAGGCAGCCTGGCCATGGTGCTGAGTTCCTCCAGGCTCAGTTGCACAGCCTGTGTTCTGTAGCCAATGCTTTCTGCCGCCTGGGAGATGCCCAGCATGTTTACGCCATCCTTGCCTATCTCTGCTTTTTCCCTCAATCCCTGCACGGCAAAATTTTTGCCATAAAAACTGCAGACCATGGCAAGGCAGGTAGGCCCGCAGTCCATCGCATCACGTTGCTGTATGTAAGAAATTTTCGGCATTTAGTAAAGGAAAAATTTATTCATGCAATGTTACAAATAAAACCAATCAAAGCAATTTAATTTGGCAGAGACAGGGTACTGATATTTCAGTATTTTTTGCGGCAACCAGGATGATTTGCGTTATAATAAAGCTGATAATAAAGGGCAGCCGCTTTTTTATGCGACTGCCCTTTAAAAGTATAAATGGATGTAGTAAACAGCAATGTATACTTTCGAAAAATTAATGAACACAACCATTGTAATAGAATCCTGTACAAGCACCAAGAGGTGCACAAGGCAGTGTGTAGCCACATGGCACCTGGGGCTGCCCGGCGTAACAAATATTGTCGTACCAGGGTGCATTTGGATCATTACCTGTATCGCAACGCCACAATGTTTTGAGCGGCCCAAATCCGCCATTGCATTTTTTCATTTCTTTTCTTTCGAGCTTTTTCATTGTTTTAATGTTTAATTGATAGCTGTAATCCTGCTATTTACAGCAAAATTCAGTTACAGCTTTAGCAGGAGTTCTAAATGCGGTTTTACATTCAGCAAAGCTTTAACTTAAAATTCTTAACCTTAATTAAAAGCATTTTATTTTGCGCTTCAATAAATACAAAACTGATTCTGCTGAGAACATGTTCCGATTTTGACACAAGGCTGGCTATAGCCGCATGGCCCCTGTGGTTGTACTGAATAACAGACGTTTTCATAGTTGCCATCAACATTGCAGCGCCACAAAGTTCTTTGGGGCCAGTAGCCACCATTCACTTTTTTTATTTCGTTTCTTTCAAGCTTTTTCATTTTATAAAGTTTATTTTTTACGCTGTAGTCCTGCCAGTTACAGCAATATTATTTACTTGTTGCAGCAGGAATTTTGAATAGTTCAGGAAAACTGTTTAAAACTAAGAAAAGGGTTGTTACTTACTTTTCATTAGAAAGGGAAACGTTTTTTCTAGTAAACAGCATTCATCTACCACTCAATACAATAGCCAGTGGGGTTACGCACTTGCATTAAGCATAGCATCATAGGGCAGCATTTGATTGAACTGGTGTTATTGCAATTCTCCCCAAGTCCATAGCATACCCCATTAATTGGAGGATTCAATCCGCCTTTTACCTGTTTCATTTCGTTTCTTTCGAGCTTTTTCATTGTTTAAAATTTAAGTGTTTGTGCTGTATTCCTGCTGTTTACAGCGTTAAATGGTTATCAGCATCAACAGGTTGCTGTGTTTTTTTGCAGTTCTGTTTTAGGCCTGCGAATAAAGCGCTTTACTCAGGCAGCCACTTCTTCTTCCGGTTCCATTGATGCGGCCAGTTGAGGCAGCAATACCGCAAGGTCTTCTATTTTATACTGGCCGGGCGTTTGCCTGCCATTGATAAAAAATGTAGGCGTAAACTGTATGCTCACTGCCTCTGCCCATTCCTCATGCTGTTTTAAAATGCCTTCCACATCAATATTGCGGTTGGGGTTGTATTGCTGCAGCCATTTTTCTTCATCCATCTGTAAAAACCAGTCGTGTAATACTGTTCCTTTTTGTGCAGCAGTTTTACCATTACATTCCTGCAGTATTAATCTTACTGCGTTGGTTCTTTTGTCTTCCTTGTTTTTAGTATTGGCCGTAAAGCGTACCGTTACACCAAGGTTTTTTGCCTGCTTATGCAGCAGTGCATCTATGGCAGCATGTGCCTTTGCGCAGGGGCCGCAATAGGGGTTACAGGCAATGGTGAGCTGTACAGGCGCATCTGCATTGCCAATCTGCAGGTCGTTTGCCCAGGGCGATATATCAACCAGATCCTGTTGTAGTGAAAGCCCGTTGAACACACTGGCATCCTGTTGCCATTTTTTTAATTGCTGCTGCAGGGTTGCCTGCTGTATACTGCTTTTTATCAGGCGCTTTAAGGGCTGTATTACCAAAAATACGACAAGCAGTGCTGCTGCAATATATATTACTGCTGCCTGAATGCTAAAACTTTCCGTTATCCCGGGCGTTAATAATGCCAATACAAACTGCAACATTAAAACAGCGGCAATGGATAAGCAGAGGGCGCACCATTGCTTAATAATAAATTGCTGGCTTATAATGCTCCATGCTGCTGCAATTATACCCAGTAAAGCAAACTGGGCAACTGTGATGGAATAGGCTGCCAGGTCAGTGAGCCAAATAGCTGCAATGCTTGCACCAAACTGCACCACAAACCATGCCAATGAAGCATCTGCGGGGGTAATTCCCAAAAAGCCCTTCGCCTGTTTGCTCTTCAGCACTTTGTCGCAACCTCCATCCGGGTTTACGCTGTTGCACACCTGTTTTACCAGTTTGCTTTGCAGGCCCAGCTCGGTGTTAAAAGTAAGCCAGGCAAGTACAAGACCCACGGCACTCAATATGGCAAAAATGCTGTAATATACTCCCGGTTGCCGCAAAAGGCTGAGTACTGCCAGCAGGGCAATTACTGCGGCTGCGGCATAGTTGGCGCCGGTAAGTTGTTTTTCTTTTTTTATAGCAGTTTCATTATCCGGGTGCTTCCACTGCGATCCTTTTTCGGGCATCACCAGCACACCGGTCCAGCTTTCTTTCAGTGCAGCATTGGTATCCCATTCCTGCGGATCGTTTATCAAAAGCAGCCCCTGCTCATCTGCCCCACGGCGTATATGTGCCAGCAGGGGATAGCTGAATTCACTTTTATACCCCAAATCTGTTGATACGGCATTGTAGGCAAAACCACCTGCATCTAACAAGTCCACCAGGCTGGTTAAAGCCGGATAATCCGGGTGGCCGGTCAACTCTGACTCAATAAATTTTTTATTTGGAGTAAAACCACAGGCTATCAGCCATTTCAGTGATGTCTGCCATAATTCAGTTATTTCAGTGTTATCAGCCATTATTTTAATTTTTGTTTTTATTACAATAGTACATGTTCTGCATTATATGTTCTGCCCTGTTTTATCAGTACGGTATACAGGTGAAAATGGTTTTGCTGGTTTGCTTTTTTAAAAGGGAATATTGTTTGTTAATCAGCTAATCGTACCTATTACCCCGGTTGATGCTTAATGGGTAATAAATGAGCAGTGTTCCTGCTGCAAGTATTGTTCCGTTTTCAAATATAGTAATTTTTTTGTGCAAATATTTTTTTTGCATCATGCATTTTTCACTTTGATAAACGTAACCGGTATTTAATAATATGTTATAATTTAACCAGTTTGCCCCTGTATACCAACCCGTTTACAATGGACGAGTAAAAGTATATGCCGGGGGCAAAACTGCCGATGTTAATCTGCATATCATTTTTTAATACGGCTAATTTTATACCCTTGTTGTCGGTAATGGTCATTTCCTCAAATTTTACAGGTTTACCATCCTGCAGGCAACTGAAAATACCTGTTGAAGGATTAGGGTATAGTATTGGTTTGAGTTCGGGCGCTGCTATTAGTGCCCCGCTTGCGCAGGCTTCCTTTTGCCGCAGGTATTTTTCATCATCACCAAGCCGTTGGGTTGCATTACAGTTGTTGCCTGTTTTTAAAGTGATGATGGCGTTTGGCGAAATGTAGTTGGGTAATTCGGCAACCCTTGTGTCGTAGTAAAACCATTTGCTCAGGTCATACACTTCCCAGTGAAATTCAGTGCCGGGTGTAAGTGCTGTAAGCTGAGTAATGCAGGTATTGTATTTGCTTTCAACAGTTGCCACAAAACCTGTGCTGCTGCAGGTTTTTTTAGTGGCAAACCACAATACATTACTGATATTGGAAAAACAGAGATTATACTGCTCCATTTTTACCGCCTGCCAAAAACTACCACTGTTACCTGATGGTATGGCCAGGTAAAAGAGTGCTGAGTCGTTAGTGGTTACAAGTGCTGCTTTTACTGTATTGCCGTTATTATCTTTAAAAACAAATGCTTTATTGATATCATCTGGCGTGGCATAACCCTTACCGCCGGGATTGCTGTTGTTAATGCTGAAATACAGCCTGGACATTCCTTCTGGCACATAAAAATACCCGGGCAGGCTCAGCAGGTTAGTACGGTAGTTTTCAGTTTTATTACCCAGGAAAGCAGTGTTTTTGTAAAAGTGATTGTTGTTGGTGGTTATCACCAGGTCAACAGATGATTTGTATTTTGATGAAACAGTTAGTTTGTAAACACCCTTTTCCGGCAGTTGTATGGTGAGTGTGCCGGAGCCGGCAGTCCTGTCAATTGAAAAATCTTTAACAATCAGCAATGCTTTGTTCACAGCTTCGGCAGTAAAGTTGATGTAGCCCCTGTCTGCCATAAAAA